>CBFHBI010000456.1:0-3735 GCA_965653755.1 uncultured Blastocatellia bacterium | reverse complement strand
ATAAAGAAAGCCAACCAAGCTTGTGGCCAAAAGCCATGTGCTCCAGACTACTAAACATTTTTCACTTCGCGGATCGCGCGACCCGCCGCCCGCAGGTTCGCAAGCTTCATCTCTGAATATTTTCTCGACAAGAGCACGCCGTGCGCGCCACCTTGTAGAGCAGCTTTCACTGCCTCGTAAACGTCGTCGGGTTGCGTCTTCTTATCGTTGGCGCCGGTGGGAATATCGATGTCGATGCCCGGCCAAATCTTCACGCGCGGCCCGACGCCGGCAAGGGCGCGCTTCGTCTCGCGCAGCACATAATCCGCCGACAGTCCTTCTTTGGGAATGCGTCCGAGAGATTTTTCATGATACTGCTGGACTCCGTATGTGAAATCCAGAACCTGCTCTGGCGACAGATCGGCAAACAGAGTCGTGTGCACGTTGCGCACGTACTGCGCGAGCCGCGGGCCGCCGCAGTTGTTGTACATGACGACTTTCAGAAAGTCTGAGTACTTGCTGAACTCGGCGTAGTCCTGCTCGGCCCGATAGAACGGCGAGAACGAATTGTTATGCCAGATGTGCCAGCCCATGCCTTTCGCCGGCGCGATGCGATGGGCCAGCGCGTACATCTCGCGATAGGTGTCGTTCAATCCTTCATTCCAAAGCTGTTCCCATGAAAGTAATTCCGGATATTTCAAAAGCAGCCGCCAAAAAGTAACGAACGCGCCATCCGCCGCCTTTTGCCCGGCACGCATCGCCATGGTCCAACGCTCGAGTTCCATGAAACCCGCGCGAGCGCGGTCGCTGTTGATTCCTTGCTGCCGCGCGGCGGCGACACAGTATTGACAGAAGCAAGCGATCGTTCGATCTGTTCCGCCCCCATGACTCGCGGTCAGCGCGTTGTCTAGCGGCCCTTGTCGCTCACTGCCCCACATCAATCCGTCAACGTCGTACGATCGCAAGTAGTCTTCGACCAGGCCGAGCCAGAAATTCCGCACGTTCGGATTTCTTAGGCACGCGGTCGTCGTCGGTTTTCCGTGAAGATCAATCTCGACCGCCTTATCAAAACCAGGAACGTCACGCCGAAACACGTCCTCGAACCAGCAAATCAATTTCAGTTTGCGCTGGCGCGCTGCGGGGAGAACATCGGCGATCACATCGTATCCGGGATGATCGGGCGCCTTCTCTGGAGCGATGGTGGTGTTGCGATAATACTGCGGATGCGGCGTCGCGAAATTGCCACCGCGAAAGTTGTCGTCGTATTCCTGCTTACCGTGATCGGGCAAAGCGCTGCCGCGAATTTGCCGACCGGCGATACCGCGGCCGTAGGTGAACGTGGCCAGAAAAAGTGTGTTGATATCCGCCAACTCTTGAAGGTTATCGAGTACCTTCTCAGTCCCCTCGTCGACGAATGAGACTGCGCCAACCTGAATGCCAATCATCCGCTGTTCGGGATTATTCACCGGCAGGACGTCGCGATTCAGCAGCGCACTCCCGGCAAGTACCGTCGATGCTTCCAGAAAGGTGCGTCGATCCATTTTGCGTCTCCCAATTACCGCATGAGTTGCCCGCCGTTGACTTCGATCGTTTCACCGCAGAGATAACCGGCAGCGTCGGAAGCGAGAAACGCGACCACCTTCGCGCAGGCTTCCGGCGTGCCGTGGCCGCCCATCGGAATCGTGGCGACTGCGGCCTTGAGCATTTCCGGCGTGTAAAATACTTCGTGAAAGTGCGTGTCGATCGTTCCCGGAGAGATCGCGTTGACGCGCACGCCATGCGGCGCTAACTCTTTCGCCTGAGATTTGGTGAGCGCAATCAATCCCGCCTTCGCAGCCGAGTAAGCGCCAGCTCCCGGCCCGCCGCCGTTGTGCGCAGCAATCGAGACGACGTTGATGATCGTTCCCGATTTACGCTCGACCATCGACGGCGCGACGGCGCGCGAGCAGAGCATAGCGCTGGTCAGGTTTAGATTGACGACTTCATCCCAAAACTCTCTCGTCATTTCGAGATTCTTTGTTCGTCCCACCAACGTGCCGGCGTTGTTTACCAAAATATCAATGCGACCGAAGACTTCGTTTACCTGCGAGACCAGCGCGTTGATTTGTTCGGCGTCACGCACGTCCGCATGAATCGGTAAGGCCTTGCGACCCAGGCCTACGATTTCGTCGCGCACTCTTTCGGCGCCGGCAGAATTACTGTGATACGTGATCGCGACATCCGCCCCCAGCTCGGCCAGTACTTTGGCCGACGCCGCGCCGATGCCGGATGAAGCGCCGGTGATGAGTGCAACTTTGTTTGATAGATCGAAATAATTTGTCATGCTGTTTCCAGTTCTGTCGGCGTGATTGGTTTGATGTGTCCGCTGAGCAGGAACAGGATCACTGTTCCCACGATCGGCAACACGCTCGCTGTTATCAGGATCGGATTGTAAGAGAAGTGATCGACGACCCAACCTGTGGCCAACACATAAAGAATCGATCCGATGCCCGCACCGACGCCACCCAGACCTGCGACCGCGCCGACGGCTTGTTGCGGAAAGAAATCGCTCGGCAGCGTCTGCACGTTATTGATCCATGCTTGAAAACCGAAGGTTACGAGACTGATGAAGCCGAGCGCAACGAACGCGTTGCTCGCAAACGCCGCGGGAATTCCGGCGATCATGCAAAGCGCGCTCGCGACGATCACTACCTTGCGAGCGCGATCCGTGGTCCATCCGCGCGAAATCAAATGACCCGACAACCAGCCGCCGAGTAAACTCCCGGCGTCAGCCGTCAGGAACGGCATCCACGCGAACATGCCAATCTTTTTCAGATCGAACCCGCGCGCGTTGTAGAGATAGAGCGGCAACCAGGTGACGTAAAGCCACCAGACCGGATCCGCCAGAAAGCGTGACAAGACAATGGCCCAGGTTTGCCGAAAGCGCAGCAGAGTTAACCAGCGCGGTTGCCATTGTTCATCATTCTGTAGGGGCAGGGCTTGTCCCTGCCCGTCGCGGGCAGCCACAAGGGCTGCCCCTACAGAATTATGTTCCTTGATGAAGGCGTATTCTTCAGATGTGATCGCGCGATGCCGCTCCGGACTTTCATAAAATAACAACCAAAGCGTCAACCAAATGAAACCGAGCGAACCGGTGAAGAGGAACGTCGCCTGCCACCCGAAAGTCAACTGCAGCCAGACGATCAGCGGCGGCGCGATGATCGACCCGACACAGACGCCGCTGTTGAAGATGCCCATGCCGATCGCGCGTTGACGAACGGGAAACCATTCCGCGATCACGCGCGCCGCGCCCGGCCAATTGCCGGCTTCGCCGATGCCGAGGATGAAACGGAAACTACTCAAGCTGATTAGTCCGCGCGCGAACGCATGTGCGCACGCGGCGAGCGACCAGATCAGAATCGAAATGGTGAATCCACGTCGCGGCCCGATGCGATCGTAAACCTTCCCAGAAACTCCCTGGCTGAGTGTGTAGGCCACCAAAAACCAGGTTGTCAGTTTCGCGAACTGAAGATTCGTTAGGTGCAGTTGTTCCGTAATCACCGGCGCGAGAATCGAAATCGTGAGGCGATCGAGGAAATTGATTAGTGTCGCAAAGAAGATGAGGCCCGCGATCCACCATCTCAATCCGTGGACGACGAATCGGGTCGCGGGCAAAACAGATTCTGTTGTTTGCATGCCGGAATTGATCATCCCATCGTGATGACAACCCATGATCGAAAAGAGCGCTTGCGGGGCAGTAGCCCGACCGTTAGGGAG
>CBFHBI010000455.1:0-3748 GCA_965653755.1 uncultured Blastocatellia bacterium | reverse complement strand
GTCCAATCTCTTTTCGCAATCGCGCGCCCGCCCGATGCAATGTCACGCCCACGACGAGCGCCGACGTGTTCATCATCTGCGCAATCTCGCCATTGCCGTAACCTACGAAATAGCGCAGCGCAAACATCTGCCCGGCCGTGTCGCCGAGTTTCGAGACCGCTTCGCGAATCAATCTTCGCAACTCGCGATCTTCGTGATGCGTTTCCGGATTGCTTCGTCGCACGAACGGCGTCACGCTCGCCTCGCCTTCGATGACTTCATCGATCGCGACTGCCTTCGCACGCTTGCGGCTGCGCAGCAAATCGAGCGACGCATTCACCGCCGCGCGCGAAAAGTAAGCTTCCGCATTCTCAGCCGTCGCCACAGTATCTCCGCCGCGCGTGATTCGCAGAAACACCGTCTGCAAAACGTCCTCCGCATCCGCCGCGCTCCCGGTCACGCGATAGGCCGTGCGAAACACTCTCTGATTGTGCTGCTGAAAAAGTTCTTCGAGGTAAACGACGGCAGGAACTTCCCCCGAAACCGCAAGCGCGGAACAGGTGTCCGCCGCTCGCGCATCGTTATTCGTTGGATTGACCTGCGCAATCCCCGACCGCGTCGTGGCTGCTGAATCGGCGGAATCAGTGAAATCTGCGGATAATTTCAGTGTTTTTGCAGCAGCCAGCACAACGTCCTCCCGAAAATCTTGTCCGCCCATAAAACGCCCCAAGCCTGAGATTATTAACACGAGTTACGAAAGTTGTTAACGTGAGGTTGCGCGGTTTGCGAGCGGTCTATTTCTATAAACGTGATTATCGCTCAGTAAAATGCGCCGCCTGAATGACGATTAATCAACTCGAGCGGCGCAATCATTCCTGCCGTTGCGTCAAATCAAAAAGAGATCGTCAAGGTCCAAACCGCTGCCGATATTCACCGGAAGAAATAAACGCTTTCACCATCTCCGCTGCAATGTAGTCACCGTTGAACTGATTCAATTTGCCCAACCAAAAGTTGTAGCCACCATAGTCGCTATCAGGCGCCGAGTTCGGATCACGACGCAAGTAACCCAGATACTGCATCAACACAAACGCTCGATTGAACTCCGCCTTTGTGAGCGCCGCATTCTCCGCCACGTCTCGCAGAGCTCTCGCTCGCGCGTTTGCATCTGCAATGGTCGAGGCTCCACCGAATTCTCCAATAGCCGCCGCACGCTCGGTAGCCAAGGGTGTCACACCAGCATTTCTAAACAATGCATCCACAAATGCCGCTGGAATCATTGATGTGGGATACGCCGCGTTGAAGCGAGACCTCTGCACAAAGTCGAGCATGTAAGCCTGCTTGTTCGCCTCAAGCTTCTGTTGCCACCCGTCTGCCAGCACAACGACTCCGTTGCCGATCTCCTGCGTGTCCGGCAGGAGTTCCGCGAACTTCACGGGCACCGGCGCATTCGGAACATTACCGAACGCCGCTTTGTACGTTCGGTAAACCAGATAACCAGTTTGCTGGAATTCGATCGAAAGAAAGAACGCGCCTGACGTATTGACGCGGGCGACATCGCTGCATGATGCGTTGGCGCCACACGCAGTGATCTGATTCGTCCAAAAATCCCAGCCGCTCTGGTCGGGAAAACGTGACAGGAAATCGTAATACTGAAATTGGACGAACGAATGGGGAGCATCGACGGGATTAACTCCTACTGATGAGTCGTTATCCGCGATCGTTAGAGTTGCCGAACTCTGTCCGCCCAAGGTCGCACCGGTGGCGTTGCTCAACGTAAGGTTGACGGTTCTGGCGCCGTCAACAAACGCGTTATCAATGATCAGAACTGGAAACGTCTTGCTCGTTTCATTTGCCGCAAGACTTAAGACTCCGTTTGCCGCAACATAGTTCCGGCCCTCCTTGGCCGTCCCATTGCTAGTCGCAAATGCAACCGTTGAACTACCACTGAAATTATTCGCACGTGTGACGGTAATGTTTATTACTCCGGCGCCTTCTCCGACGGAATAACTGCCCGCGCTAAACTGAATCGTGGCGCCGGCGCCCGCATTTTGATTGACGGTAAACAGCAATCCCGCAACGCTGATAGTCCCAGTTCGGCTTATGCCTGCGTTGGCTACAACCAAATAACTAATTGTGCCGCTACCGGAGCCGCTTGAATTAGTGGTTATCCAGCTTGCATTGCTTAATGCAGTCCAAGGGCATCCCGATTGGGTGGTAATATTAAACGAGTTATTGGAACTCGATGCGCCGACGGTCTGCGAGGTCGGATTGATTGCGTAGGTGCAGGTGGTGGCAGTGAACAGGGCAATGGTGTAAGAACCTGTGCTGCCGGTTGTACCATCGGAAGAAAAAGAGGTCGCGTAGATGGTGTAAGTTCCCGTCGTTGGCAACGTAAAGAAGCCGGCGTTTGCTGGAATGCGCGAGTTCGTTCCCCCACCACCATCGTCGTCGCGCGCGATCGTCTGATTGTTAGGGCTATCCATAAACAGATAGGTGTCAAACGCCGTCGAACTCATCGTAATTGCGATCTGCTGGCCTGACGTCCCGTTAAAGGTGTAGAGATTTACATATCGCGAAGTGCCTGTGAAGACGCATCCCGTGGTCAGTGTGGCAGTAACCACCTGGCCCGGTGTGAGGTTTGTACTGGGGCATCCGTTACCGTTTCCGGCTGACTGAAAAACCGTGAAGTTTTGGCCACCCACGCTTATCAGTCCAGTTCGTGAGTTGCCGGTGTTTGCAGCGACTGAGTAGTTCACGTTCCCATTACCTGTTCCACTAGAGTTGGTTGTGAGCCAACTCGCATTGCTAACCGCAGTCCAGGAACAGGCCGAAGACGTAGAAACAGTGAATGAACCGATGCTGGCGGACGCGATAAAGATCTGGCTCGTGGGACTCAATAAAAACGAACAGTTAGAAACACTAAAAGTAATACTGTAGGCTCCAAGGCCATCTGCCGCGAACGAGGTTGCGTAAATTTTGTAAGTGCCCGTTGTGGGCAACGTAAAGAATCCACTCGTTGCGGGTATACGTGCGTTGTTATTGCCACCGCCATCATCGTCCTGAGCAATCGTGTGGTTGGTGGCATCAAGAAGATAGAGATATGCATCGAAGGCAGTTGAATTCATGCTGATGGCAACTTGTTGCCCTGCCGTTCCGCTGAAAGTATAGATATCGACGTAACGCGTGGTCCCGACAAAAAAGCAATCGGAGGTCGAAAGCGTGCCGTTGATAGTTTGATTTGGAGCGATTGGAGTTCCGGGACAAGCGGACACCGCTTGCAATGACTGCAAAGCCATGACTATCCCGGCTCCAGAATCGCGATCCGCCCCGACGCCTTCGATGTCCAGCGCCGTGCTGGTAAGAGCGGTCCGAACCTGCGTCGGTGTTAGACTCGACTTATACGACAATAGCAACGCGGCGATTGCCGCAGCGTGCGGTGCGGCGGCAGAGGTTCCCGAGAAAGTCGCGAAGCCAGGTACAGAAGTACTGACGCCGTCAGCGGCGGCAACGTCGGGCTTGGCTCGCACTGTTCCACCGGTAGAACTGAAATTAGCGGGCGTGATAGCGGTACCATCGGGATTGTAAAACACTCGTCTTGGCCCATCCGAACTAAACGTCTCGACCGGATTCTGATCGCCGCCGCTAAACACGTTAGGATAAGAGGTCCGAGCTTTTACCGCCGCTACACTGAAGGCCCCAAGCGATGCTGAATGGCCCTTCGTGCGGCCAGCGGTAGCGTAGTTCAGAGTACCGCGTCCCACGTTGAGGT
>CBFHBI010000454.1:0-3756 GCA_965653755.1 uncultured Blastocatellia bacterium | reverse complement strand
AAAGCTTCGGACACCTGCGACCAACCGCCTTGCTTGTAAAGTGCACGCGTCCAATTCAATCCTTCCTGATAGGGAAACAACAGCGACTCGCGGACGACGCGCGGCGCATTGTCAAGCTCTTTAGTGTCAACGCCGATCGCGCTCAATGATTTCAGAAACGTCAACGCGCGCATGGGATTACTCGAAACATACATCACCATCGCCAGCGTGGCGTCACCTTCGATCAACGCATGCGCGGCGAGTTCGGCATCCGAATCGCCCTTGGGCCAATGCTCGAATCGTCGCAAGTCGAAATGCTGATCCTGCAGCGCGTGCGTCAACTCGTGGGCCATCACGGGCTTCTGCCCTTCGACGTCGATCCAGTCAGCGAGATGAAACTGGCGCGTCTTAGGCTCGTAGTAGCCCGCGACTTGTTCAGTCAACAGCCGAATCATCAAGGCACGGTATTGAAAATCCGGCGGCACGAGCCCAAGTTTCTTCAACGTGACTTCGGTCGCGTGCATGTCCGCAGCGGACGTGTCTTCATCGAGATTCTTGAGTACCGAGCGTTCGATCTCGGCGCGCGATTGCGTCGAACTCTGCACGGGACGCACGATCGAAAGCTGTCGCAACTCGCTCGTTTCTTTAAGCACCTCTTCGGTCGCTGCCACCAGGGCCGCGTTGCGCGCTGCGGCGGTGGTCGCGGATTGTTGTGAGACCGCGAATTGGCTGGGCGCTAGAGCCAGCGTGCAGACGATCAGGGAAAGAAGGAAGAAGCAGGCAAGATGCCTGCGTACCGCCGGCAGGGATGCCGGCGCTCCTGTTTGCGATTGGGAATGGAATTCTTTTGACATCCTCATATTTCGCACTTATAGTCCGCTAAAACGATTCGCAATTCAAAAACAGATAGTAACGCAAACTGTTGGTTTGCGCCCGCGATCTAACAGATTGCGTTACAGGAGTCGCAGCTTGAGTCCGCAAGAATTGGAAGATGTGAACGAGTGGCAGGAAGCTCTGCTGCGCGTGCGCTACGCCGAGACCGACAAGATGGGCGTGGTCTATCACGCGAACTACCTCGTCTGGTTTGAGATTGGCCGCACCGAATTCTGCCGCGCACGGGGATTTTCCTATCGCGACATGGAAGAGAATGAAAATGCGTTCCTGGTCGTGGCCGAAAGTTATTGCCGCTACAAAGCTCCAGCCTATTACGATGACGTGCTAATCGTGCGCACGCACGTGACCGAATTACGTCGCCGTTCTCTACGCTTCGGCTACGAGATTGTCCGCGAATCAGATGGCGTGGTCATCGCCGAAGGTGAGACGGGCCACGTGGTAACTGATTCGACCGGGCGGGTGCGTTCCTTTCCGACAGGATTTGCGGAATTGCTGCTGTCGTCGCCCTCGCAAGCGGAAAACGTTGGCGAACCAGTTCCTGAAAATGAGCCGCCCTTGTAAAGTGCGCAGTGAGCGGTGTGCAGTGGGCAGCGAGTCAGAAATCACCGAAACCCAACTTACAAAAAGGAGGCTCGTATGAAAGTAAAGAACTATCAGGAGCTAATCGTGTGGCAAAAAGCGATGGACCTTGTCGAGGAGGTGTACAGATTGTCAAAGTTCTTCCCTCGCGAAGAACTATACGCGCTGACTAATCAAATCCGACGAGCTGCGGTATCAGTGCCTTCTAATATTGCTGAGGGCCAAGGACGAAGGACGACTGCTGATTTTCTTCGACACTTGTCGATTGCCTACGGATCGCTGCGCGAAATTGAAACTCAAACGCTCATTGCTCACAGACTAATGTACATCGGTAACGAGAAGGTTGAATCCCTGATGGATAGAGCCGGCGAGGTCGGAAGACTGCTAAACGGGTTGATGGCAGCGCTTGAAAAATAGCCTTCATCACTGCGCACTGCCCACCGCTCACTGCACACTAACTCGTATGCGGGAGATTAATTCTCTCAATCGACCGTGCCCGTCCAGTCTCTTCATCCACATCGACCACGATCGCGCAGATGCGCACTTCACTCTTTGAATGATCCGGCTTGCGATGAATAGGCGAACGGAAGCGACTAATGATGTCGCCCTTCTTCATCCCAATCACGCCGCCATAACTTCCGGTCATGCCGATATCAGTGATGAAAGCCGTGCCTTCGTGCAGCAGCCGCTCGTCCGCGGTCTGCACGTGCGTGTGCGTGCCGAAGACCACCGAGACGCGGCCGTCAAGAAACCAACCCATCGCCGCCTTTTCCGAAGTCGCCTCAGCGTGCATATCGACGATGCGCACCTTCACCTGGCCGTTCAGCGATGCGAGTAGTTCGTTGGCGACGCGAAACGGATCGTCGGCTGGATGCATGAAGACGCGGCCCAGCAAATTGAAAACGGCCACGCCGACGCCCTTCACCTCGCCGGTCCAAATCGTATTTCCCGGCGTATCGGGCGGGTAATTTGCGGGGCGCAGCAGGCGCGGTTGTTTCTTGATGTATTCAACGACTTCGTGTTTATCGAAGATGTGATTGCCGGAAGTCATCACGTCGATGCCTGAGGCGAAGAGAAAGTCGGCAATCGCGGGTGTGATCGAAAACCCGCCGGCAACGTTCTCGGCATTCATCACCGTGAAGTCGATTGCGTGCTGTTCTTTCAAGTCCTGCAAGCGATCGACCAACGCCGCCCGGCCAGGTTTACCGACCACGTCGCCGATTAGAAGGAGTTTCATAAGAACGTGAATAGTAAATGGTGAATAGTAAATAGAAAATAGAAAAGCCGTCAATCGGAAACCGAAATCGGCGAATAGACGAATCTATTTACGATTGACGATTTACGATTTACGGCTTTGATGGCGGAGGGAAAACCGCCTGGCCGTTCCGAAGTCGTAATTGAACCTGAGTAATCAGGTGGGTGGCCTTTTTTTCACCGCAAGCTGTCGGCTTATCCTAACGTTGAAGACAAGCACTAGCGCGCGATGTCGGCCTCCCTTTTGAACGACGTTGGCTCAATCATCGTAAGTCGGTGACGAACCCGGCAGAACCCTTCCCTCCGCCGCGTGGATACTAACATAAGAGGCGGGGGAAATTGAAAATTGAAAAATGCAAATTGAAAATTGAAAATTTCGACCGGTTTAGAATCACCCGACGTCTAGCAGCACACGCAGACAGCGCAAATTTGAAATTTGCGTTTTTCAGTTTTCAATTTGCAATGTCTAAGTAAGCGCGTCAGACGACGCTAATCGATCTATCCGAATCGCGCGGCGCTTTTAACAACCGATCGAGCAGCTCCGAACATTCCACGCTGCGCGTGGCGAGCTGTTCGTCGGCTTGTTCGTGTTGCTTTCGCAACTGGTGAAGTTCGTCGGCAATGTAAAGTGCCGCCAGGATGGCAACCTTGCGCGAATCAACGGTCAACGTGCCGGAAGAGATTTCGCGCATGCGACGATCGACGTATTGGGCGAGTTGTTTGAGATATTCCGGGTCTCCGTCGGAACGCACCGTGTATGCCTGATCGTAGATCTCAACCTTGATCGTTGGTGATGCTTCCAAATCCTTATTGAAGCCGAGTCCGTCACCGTTCATTGTCCTATCGCCTCCAAAACTTCGGGGTCGGCCGCGGCAATCGCATCAAGCATGGCCTGAACTCTCGCGCGAACCGCTTCGCGTTCGGCCAGCAAGTGTTCGATTTGCCCAACCAGTTCGTCTTTGTTGCCGCCGCCGCGAGCCGACGCAAGTTGTCGCTCCAGATCGTCTTTCTCCTGGCGCAACGCTTTGGTCAGTTCAATCGTGCGATAAA
>CBFHBI010000453.1:0-3756 GCA_965653755.1 uncultured Blastocatellia bacterium | reverse complement strand
CCGGGACTGGCTCTGTTTTATGGCGGGCTGGTTCGAAAGAAGAACGTGCTAGGCACCATGATGCAGAGTTTCATTCTCATGGCTGTGGTCAGCGTCATTTGGGCGATTTATGGGTACAGTCTGGCCTTCGCGCACGGCAACCCATTCATAGGCGGCTTCAGTTACATTTTTCTGCGTGGCGTTGGCGGCGCACCCAACGCTGATTACGCCGCCACGATACCGCAACAGACTTTCATGCTGTTTCAACTGATGTTCGCGATCATCACTCCAGCCTTGATCAGCGGCGCGTTCGCCGAACGCATGAAGTTCAGCGCCATGCTGCTTTTCACGATCTTGTGGGTGACGATTGTCTATTTTCCACTCGCTCACATGGTCTGGGGATCCGGCGGTCTGTTGAGCGCGACGCTGGGTGGCAGAATTCCGGCGCTTGATTTCGCCGGCGGCACGGTCGTTCATATCGCGTCAGGATTCTCAGCGCTGGTGTGCGCGCTATATCTCGGCAAACGCATCGGCTTTCCCAAAACTATTATGGCGCCGCACAACCTGGTGCTCAGCGTGATGGGTGCATGCCTGCTTTGGGTGGGATGGTTTGGATTCAATGCAGGCAGCGCGCTAGCCGCGGGCCAATTGGCCACCAGCGCTTTTGCGGCAACTCATTTTGCGGCGGCAGCGGCGACGCTTGGATGGCTGGCGATCGAGTGGGTGCGACTGGGTAAACCAACTGTGCTGGGAGCTGTTTCAGGAGCAGTCTGCGGCTTGGTAGCCATTACGCCAGCGTCGGGTTACGTGACGCCGATGGCCAGCATGATCATCGGATTCTCAGCTGGAGTCTTCTGCTTTCTGATGGTTACAGTCGTTAAGAAACGTTTTGGTTATGACGACTCGCTCGATGCCTTCGGAGTCCATGGCGCCGGCGGTACGCTGGGCGCACTTCTGACCGGAGTATTCGCGACCAGTTCAGTAAACGCGGTTTTCAAGGATGCGGGCGGAACGGCGCTGCCTGTCGGTCTGATCGAGGGGCATGCGGTTCAAGTGCTCAATCAGCTGGCCGCCATCGGTGTCACCATCGTACTCGCGGTTGTAGGGACTCTGGCGCTCTTAAAGATCGTCGATCTGCTAATTGGGGTGCGGGTCTGCGAAGCAGATGAGATCGATGGTCTCGATCTGACTCAGCATGGTGAAGAAGGTTATAGCACCGATTTGGATTTGATTCCCGCGGGAACATCGTTCGCCACGAGTCATGCCCAGGCGGAGAATCTCGCCATTACAGTTCCGATCGAGGCATCATGAAGTTGGCAACCCGAAGGGTTGCGAGAAAGTAGCCGGTGGTCGGAGCGTAGCGAAGACCACCGGTTTACAGGAAAGAGGACGGCACCCTGAAGGGGTGCAACCTATTGAGGAAATCCCGCAACACTCTTGCACCCTTTCAGGGTGCCATTTTTATTACGCTTTCCGGTGGTCTGCGACCACCGGCTACTATCTAGCAACCCTTCGGGTTGCCGTAATAAACTGCAGCTCTCACAGAGCCGCTTCGCCACGCTCTTCCGTGCGAATCCTAATTACATCCTCAATCGAAGTTACGAAAATCTTACCGTCACCGAACTTTCCGGTGCGCGCCGCTTTTACGATCGCGTGCAAAACCGAATCTTCCAGTTGGTCCGGGATAATTACTTCAATCTTGATCTTCGGCACAAACTCGATCTGATATTCAGCGCCACGATAGGTCTCTGTATGACCTCTCTGCCGGCCGTAGCCCTGGACTTCGCCGATCGTCATTCCAATTACATCAACTTCCTGGAGCGCGGCTCTGACGGCATCAAGCAGATGCGGCCTGATAATCGCTTCGACTTTTTTCATTGGATCCTCTTGTGCTTGACGCCTGAATTCGAGATTTATTTAAAGCTGTCTCTACTCTTGTCAACCTGCTGGATAGTTCTGTTTCGACCGCCAGCATGGCTTCCTCAGACAGCTTCTGCCCTTCACTGTCGGTCACATAAAACACGTCGAGTGCGTCACTTCTCTCGGTCGCACCTCTGGCGCAGATGATCGCCAGACCGTGACCTGCCAGCACGCGCGCGATCTTGTGGGCCACGCCTGGCTCGTCGAGCGCGTGCACTTCGATGACCGTCGACGTCGCCGACGTTTCGTTGTCACAGGAGACGCGCGGCAGGCTATGCCGGCGAGCAGGAACCAGCGCGCGTCGCTTACGTGGCGCATTTTCGCTGAGCCACTTTTCGAGCAGGGCGGCGACATCGAGTTCGCCCGCCACGGCCCGCTTGATCGCCAGATCGAGTTTTTGGTATTGCACCTCTTCGATCGCATGCCGGGTCGCGGCGTGAAGCAAGATGAATTCGTCGATAGCTATCCCGTCTTCTCTGGTATTTAATTCGGCACTCAAAATCTCCACCCCATTTGCGGCTAAGATACCAGCCAGATCAGCAAACAGCCCATGACGATCACGCGTGCAAACTGTAAGCTTCGTCGAAGCGAGACTCTGGCGTTCCCAAAGCAACGCGACACCCGCTGTCTGGACACTTTCCGCCATTTGCATGTGCCCAGCGGCCGCGGCCGGCGTCGTTATGCGCGTATAGCGTTCGGGAAGAAGGGCGAGGTGCCGTTCAATTTCGCTGAGGTGGACCGAAGGACAAACGGTCGCAATCTCCTGTTTGTAACGTGCGAGTTCGGTCGCCTTATCGGCGAGGGGGTCGCTCCCGGTCAGCAGTTTGCGGGTACGGCAATAAAGATCCCATAAAAGGTTTGCCTTCCAGTCAGTCCAGACTCCCGGTCCCACGGCGTTGAGATCAGCGTAGGTTAACAACAATAACATGTTGAGTACCTCCACTGATCCGACAGCGGTGGCAAACCCTGAGATTACGAGCGATTCATTCAGGTCCCGCCGTTGCGCGATGTGCGACATGGTGACATGCAGACGCACCAGTCGCACTACTCTCCTGGCTTCGAAGTCTTTGAGACTGAGGCGCGCGCAAATGTTTTCCGCCAGCTTTGTCCCGTGCGCCACGTGGCCGCGGCTTCGGCCTTTGCCGATGTCGTGAAGCAATACTGCCAGGCAAAGTAAAGCCGGGTTCTTAATCTCTTCGAGTGCGTTGCGCAGTCCAGCGCGTTGCCGATCCTCGCTAGTATGCAAAGCGTCGAGGGTTTCGACGGCCCGCAAAGTGTGCTCGTCCACCGTGTAGTGATGGTAAAGGTCGTGTTGTACCAGAAAACGAACGCGTCCGAACTCTGGTATTAACCGCGCCAGAAGACCGGCCTCATGCATTAGACGCAATACATATCCGGCCCGGCCCCGACGCCGCAACAGCTTGAGAAAGGAGGCGCTCACGGCGGTTGACTGACGAAAGTCAGGATTCAAAGTCCGGATGCCTTCATCCAGCAGATCGCGCAGCCGGTAGCCAAACGAGACCCTTGCCGCTTGAGCCAGGGCAAACGCATTGAAGATGGCTGAAGGGTTTTGATGAAATGACTCCGCTTCGCCTTCAAAATGAAGTCGGCCATTCCTGATGGCAAAGGGCTCTTTCGTGGGCCTCCACGACCTCTTTTTCCAGAAGTGCGCTCCACCGGCATCACCGTCGGTGACGCGCATCAGGATACTTTCAGCAAACAGGCTCAGCTCGCGCGCATGCCGATAATAATCGCGCATCAACAGTTCCGACCCGAGTGAATATGCGTCGGCCCCATAACCAAATTGCTTCGCCAGACGAGGTTGGAGATCGAGCGCCAGCCGATCGCACTTGCGGT
>CBFHBI010000452.1:0-3757 GCA_965653755.1 uncultured Blastocatellia bacterium | reverse complement strand
ATTACATGTCTCAGGAGAACCTGCATAAAGCGGCAGCCAAGCCGGGCGCTTCCCCAGCCGCTTCGCCCGCCGCAGGCAACGCCGCCGCGCCGGCGCCCGCCGGCGGCAATCCCGCGGCCGCTACCCAACAAGCCGTGCAGCAAGCCGCGCAACAGGCAGCCGCTGGTACCGCAAAATAGTCAGCGCAATCTATTCGGGAATGACAAAGATGAACTACAAAATCGTATTTAGATTCTTCATCAGCGCCGCAACGATCGTTTGCGCGATGAGCCTCGTCGCTCTGACTGTCAATGGGCAGGACAAAGCCGAAGCCAAATCTTCGGTTACGTCCGAGAAGTCGTCCGCGCGCGATCCATTCAAGAAGTATCAGCCGGTCATCAAGCCGCCGAAGTCTGCGCCAGCCAAACTCGAAGCGCCTTCAATCCAGGTGCGCATCGAGCGTTACCGCGCGCAGAAAGCCGCCGCCGCGAGTGCGCACGTCGCTGCGCCGAAGCCGACGACCGCTTTGCTGCTCAGCGAAGTGCAGGTAACCGGAATTTTTCGCACGCCGCGCGGCTGGTCCGCTATGGTTGAAGCGATGCCGCTCACGCCGAAGTTGTCTTACGTGATTTATCCCGGCGAAAACTTCTTCGATGGTCAATTGGTGGCAATCGAAGAGGGCCGTCTGGTGTTTCGCCGCGACGTCGTGTGGACGGATGGCAAGCGAGAACAGATGGTAGAGATCAAACCGCTGCGCACGGCGCTGCCGTTCGAGGCGATGACCGCCGCAGCCAAGACAGCTCCCGCGGAAGGCGCGGCGAACGAAGCCAAGGCCGAAGCGAAGGCTGAAAGCGCAAAGCCGGATCCCACAAAGCCGGCTCCTGAAAAACAGTAAACAGATTTCGGCTCGCAGTTCATCTGCCTCGGCAGCGTGAGAGCCAACATGCCTGAACGAAACGTACTTCGTTCAATTTTGACAACCCGCTGAACTGCCGTGTGGTGCGGCTCGCTTCAGAAATTACCGTTCTCGATTTTCGAGCAGCGTGACGGAGTTCAGCAGCCATCCCTGAGGAGGGAATAATGTCCAAGCATTTCAAGAATGTCGCCATCAAAGCATTCGCGCTCGCGTGTGCCGGTGGTTTATCACTTAACGGATTCGCGCTGGCCGTCGGCGCGTCAGCCAACCACGCGGCCAGGTCCGCACGGATGTCCGTGGCGCTGCCCGCGCTGGCGGAACCATCGCCCGATCCGGCCAAGCCCATGGGCAATCCTGCCAAAGACAACATGTCGATGCAGAATGGCCAGCGCAAGCAGTATGGCCAACCGGGATTCGTCGGGGAACCGATCAATCTCAACGTCGTCAACGCAGACGTGCGCGACATTCTCAACTACATCACCGAGCAGTACGGAGTTAATTTCGTTATTGACAGTTCGGTGCAGGCGGTACCGGTGACAGTAAACGTTCAGGATGTGCCGTGGAACATGGCACTGGACATGATCCTCAAAGCGAACCGTTTGGGCATCGATGTCAACGGCAATATTCTGCGCGTCGCCACCACCGAGACTCTAGCGAAAGAAGCCGATACGCAGCGCATTATCAAAGATTCCCAATTAACCAATTCGCCGTTGGTTACGGAGTTGGTGCGGCTCAATTACGCGCGCGCTTCCGGTACGTTGACTTCTCAGGCGGGCACAACCAGCGCCTATGCCGGCGGTTCCACGAACCAGAGCTTTAGTGGCGGCAGCAACGGCGATGCGACCGGCAGTTCGGGCGATCAGGGAATTCTTCCGATTATCAAACGTCGTCTGTCGCGACTCGGCTCGGTTGAGTCGTTACCGTCGAGCAACTCGCTCATTATTACCGACGTGAAAGAGAACGTCGAAGCAGTTCGCCAGTTGATCGCGATTCTCGATCAGCCTGAACCGCAAGTGGAAATCGAAACTCGTATCGTGATCGCACAGCACAACTTCAGTCGCGATCTGGGCGCGCAGCTTTCACTCGGCGTGGCTAACTTCACGCGAGGCGCTTTGGCGAACGTGTCGACACTGCCGAGCACGTCTGGAACATCCGGTTCCGGTGGCAGTGGCGGCAGCGGATCGAGCTCGAGCGCCGTTAGGAGTGGTCCCAACCCATTAGGCGTATTCGGTGGTCTCGATGGAACCAAACAGCCTTTGAATCATCTGGCCGCAGCCGCCGCCACCACGGTGATTGGTCTGACGACGGGTTTATTTGGCAGCGCGCAAATCAGTGCTCTGATCAGCGCGGCTGAAAATCGCGGCGAAGTTAAGACGGTTGCGACTCCGCGCGTGACCGCGATGAACAATCGACCGGCGCAGATCGAAAGTGGTTCACAGATTCCGGTGCAGACGACTCAGAACGCGAGCGGCACAGCCATCGTCACCACGACTTTCGTTTCGGTGCCGTTGCGTCTCTCAATCACTCCGCAGATTACCGATGCCGGCACCGTGGTGCTGCGGGTCACGATCGAAAACAACACCGTCAACACCGGTATCGCGGTCGGCGGCGTGCCCGGTATCGACACTCAGCGCATGCAATCTGAAGTGCTGGTTCCGGATGGCGGCACAACGGTCATGGGCGGAGTGCTCGCCGATCAGGAAGCAACTCAGAGACAACGCACTCCCGGTGTTGCCAGCATTCCGATCATCGGCAACATGTTCAAGCGCAAACTCGTGACGAAGGATTCGACGGAAATTCTGTTCTTCATCACACCACACATTTATCGGCCCGATTACTTTGGCCATCCGGTTGCCAACGCACCATCGGCCGGACCGCGCATGACGAGCGTTCCGCAACCGGTGCCGCTCGGCAATCCGTTGTCGAACTCGGCGCCGACTGAACAGTCGGAGAAACCGCAGACTCAGCCGAACACTCAGCAGCAAATGAACCAGAACAGCATTGGCGCTCCGACTCTGCCCTTGCAAAGTCCCACCGGTGCAGCCAGACCCGACGCCGCCAGCGGCAAACGGCCTTAGCTGTTCTTAGCTCAACTGTCCCCCAAAGCTCCGGTGGTCCGAAGCGCAAGCCTCGACCACCGGAATCCTTTTTCGATCACGACAAGCTGGCGCGACCAAGGCTCGAAATTTAAAAATGAATCTGATTACGATGAAGTCTGCACCGATCAAGAGGTCTCTACAGTCTGCTCTGCTGTTATTGATTTGCGCGGCCTGCGAAGCGGGCACACCGCTGCTCGCCCAAACCAAAGCGACGGAAAAACCCTGGCAGGAAGTGGTGTCGTCCGAAGGACGCTTTCGTGTGCTGCTGCCTGATACGCCGAGTGAGTTGCTGGTGCCGCTTAACGGCAAGATCCTGAATGTCGATCTTCGTATCTTTGCGGTCAGCAGTCCGGTCGCGAGTTATAGCGTAATGTTCGGTGACTTCCCAGTCGTGAACGATCGCGAAGAGATCAAGACTGCTTTTGATTCCGGCCGTGACCGCGTTCTGGCAGAGCATAAACTAAGATTGGTAAGCGAGAAGGATATAAGCTCGCTGAGCACGTTTGCGCGTGAATACGTCATGGATGACGGTGCATTCCTGATTAGAGATCGAGTCTATTACAACAAGGGACGCGTTTATGAGGTCGTCTTCGCGGGTCCGGGAGTCAACGGTATGCCGGCAGCCTTGGGCCAATACTATGATGGGCTGGCCACAAAGTTCTTCAACTCATTCAAGATTGTAAGTTAAGATGCGCACGGAAAATTGAATCTACGACATCGCCGTCTCGACTGAAGCCATGTTCAAAGAAGTCCTGCAGCAAAT
>CBFHBI010000451.1:0-3759 GCA_965653755.1 uncultured Blastocatellia bacterium | reverse complement strand
TCAAAGAACGAAAAGACCTGCCGGTTTACAATCCGGACGTGCGCGTCTTTGAGGTATTCGATGCCGACGGCAAATCGCTTGCGCTCTTTTACGCCGACTACTTTCAGCGCTCGAACAAAGACGGCGGCGCCTGGCAGGACAGCTTTGTAGATCAAAGCAGCCTGCTCGACACGAGGCCCGTCGTTATCAACGTCTGCAACTTTACGAAGCCGAGCCCGGGCCAGCCGGCGCTTTTGAGTTTCGACGACGTGACCACGATGTTCCACGAATTCGGTCACGCCTTGCACGCGATGTTTGCGAACATCAAGTATCCGATGCTCGGCGGCGTGCCGCGCGACTTCGTCGAGTTTCCTTCACAGTTCAACGAGCATTGGGCGCTCGACCCGGCGGTGTTCGCGAATTACGCGAAGCACTATCAAACCAGCCAGCCCATGCCGCAGACACTAGTTGATAAAATCAAGCGTTCGCGGACATTCAATCAAGGCTACGCCGTCACCGAATACGTCGCCGCGGCGTTGCTCGACATGGCCTGGCATTCGTTACCCCCGGACGCTCCGCCGCAGGACGCAAACAAATTTGAAGCGGAAGCTTTGAAGCGCTTTCAGGTGGATCTGCCGCAAGTACCGCCGCGTTATCACACCACTTACTTCTCGCACATTTGGGACGGTGGTTATTCGGCGGGTTACTACGCGTACCTTTGGAGCGAAGTGCTCGACGATGACGCGTTCTATTGGTTCAAAGAGCACGGCGGGTTGACGCGCGCCAACGGACAGCGCTTCCGCGAGCTGGTTTTGTCGAAGGGCGGCACGCAAGACGTGGCGACGACGTTCCGCAACTTCCGCGGACGCGATCCGATTGTGGAGCCGTTGCTCGAAGAACGAGGCTTGAAAAGTGCACCAAAGTGAAGTAGATCGATGAATACGAAATATGTGCTAGTCTTGCATTATGGAAACAGCTCAAGTTAAGTCCGATATGGTACGGGTGATTCAAGACCTTCCCGACGACGCCACTTTTGAAGACGCGATTGAGCGATTGTATTTGCTGTCGAAGATCGAGCGAGGACTGCAGCAATCTGAAGGCGAAACGATTCCACACGAAGAAATCAAAGCCAGATTCCTAAAGTGACGACAGTCCGTTGGACACCTCAGGCTGCCGACGATCTTCAAGCGATATTTGATTTCATCGCCCGAGACTCTCCGCACTACGCGAGACTGACTGTCGAAGGAGTTCTTGCCGCGATTGATCATCTTCAACGCTTTCCACAATTGGGGAGACGCGTACCCGAAAGCGCTCGTGAGGATCTTCGCGAACTGATCAAGCCACCTTATCGAATAGTCTATCGAACTGGTGAGGTAATCAGGATTCTAACGATTGTTCACGGAGCCCGACGGTTTCCGGTAGATCTTGAATGATGAGATACATCGCGCTTCTCCGCGGCATCAACGTCGGCGGCAGCAAAGTCATCAAGATGGAAGCGCTCGCCGCGGCTTTCACGGCTGCGGGTTTTCGTAACGTGAAGACCTACATCGCCAGCGGGAACGTCTTCTTCGATAGCCAATCAGCAAATCGCGACGCACTCGCGAGGAAAATCGAAAAGATGCTGACCGTGAGCTTCGGGCATGAAATCGCGGTCGCTTTATTCACGTTGTCAGAGCTGCAGGAACTGATTGCCATCGATCACTTCAAGCGAATTAAACAAAACAAAGATGTCATGCTCTGCGTCACGCTTTTCAATCGAGACATCCCGCAACAGATTCCGCGTGAATCAAAGACTGAAAGATTGAAGGTCGTAGGTCTGCATGAGCGCGCGGCATTCATCCTCGCGCGGCGCAAGCCGACCGGCTGGTTTGGTTATCCGAACAACTGGATCGAAAAGGAATTCGGCGCGATTGGCTCGTCGCGCGTCTGGGGTTCGCTGCAGAAAATTGCGGCCGCGGCCGAGTGATACAAACTGTTAGTTTGCGCACGTCAATCCCGCAAACTAACAGTTTGCGTTACAACTTCACCCGCCGCAGACGCACCGCATTCCCAATCACCGAAACGGACCTGAAGCTCATCGCCGCCGCGGCGATCATGGGACTCAGTAACCAGCCAAAGAACGGATAGAGCACGCCCGCGGCCAGGGGAACGCCCACCGAGTTATAGACGAAGGCCCAGAACAAATTCTCTTTGATGTTCCGCATGGTGGCCCGGCTCAAGCGAATGGCCCGGACGATGCCGCGCAGGTCACCTTTAACCAAAGTCACGTCCGCGCTTTGCATGGCGATGTCAGTGCCGGTGCCCATTGCGATGCCAACATCCGCCTGGGCCAAAGCGGGAGCATCGTTGATGCCGTCGCCAGCCATTGCCACGCGCCGATCCTCAGCTTGAAACTTCTTTATGACTTCGGCTTTTTGCGTCGGCAGTACTTCCGCGATCACTTCATCGATGTCGAGTTTCGCAGCGACGGCCTTCGCGGTCGCGTCACTGTCGCCGGTGAGCATCACGATCCGAATTCCATTTGCGTGCAATTCCTTGATGGCGTCGGGTGTGTTCTGTTTGATCGGATCTGTCACACCCAACAAACCCGCGAGTTGCCCATTTACGGCGACGAACATGATCGTTTGCCCATCGTCACGAAATCTTTCAGCTTGTGCTGCTAACGAGGCAAGGTCGATGTTCGTTTCTTTCATCAAGGCGCGGTTTCCCAGCACGATCGATTTACCATCGATTCGTCCTGAGACGCCTTTGCCGGTTATTGATTCGAATGATTCCGCTTTGACTAATTGAATGCGGCGCTCTTCTGCTTCAGCAATAATGGCTGCGGCTAAAGGATGTTCGCTGGCGCGTTCGAGACTTGCCGCCAGGCTAAGTAATTCTTCGTGGCTGACGACGGCGTTCGAGACTATCGAAACAACTTTTGGTTTGCCTTCAGTCAGGGTTCCGGTTTTGTCGATCACTAAAGTGTCGATGTCGCGCAGCACTTCGATCGCTGCGGCATTCCTGAATAAGACGCCTGCCTGCGCAGCCTTGCCCGTGGCCACCATGATCGACATTGGCGTCGCCAATCCGAGCGCGCAGGGACAGGCGATGATGAGCACGGCGACGGAATTGATGATCGCGTAAACCATTCGCGGCTGTGGGCCGGCCATGGCCCAGACGATGAAAGTCACGACCGCCGCGCAGATCACGATGGGCACGAAGTAACTCGACACCACGTCGGCCAGTCTCTGAATCGGCGCCCGGCTGCGTTGCGCTTCCGCCACCATCTGGACAATCTGCGACAGCAAAGTATCCGCGCCCACGCGTTCGGCGCGCATCACGAACGACCCATTTCCATTAATCGTCCCGCCGATCAGCACATCACCGGACTGCTTGGCGACCGGGATTGGCTCGCCGGTGACCATCGATTCATTAACTGCGCTCGACCCGTCCATCACAGTTCCATCAACCGGGATCTTTTCGCCGGGCCGCACCCGCAAATAATCGCCGGCCTGAACTTGCTCGAGCGACACGTCGCGTTCCTTACCGTCTTCGTCAATTCGTCTCGCCGTTTTCGGAGCCAGCCCGAGCAGCGCTTTGATCGCGCCGCTCGTGACACTCCGCGCTTTCAATTCAAGCAGCTGTCCCAGCAGCACCAACGTCGTAATCACGGCTGCCGCTTCAAAATAGACGGGACCGCTTCCGTCTGCGTCGCGGATTGACGCGGGAATGATTTGCGGCGCCAGCGTCGCAATGAAACTGTAAACCTACGCCACGCTCACGCCGAGTCCGATCAAC
>CBFHBI010000450.1:0-3763 GCA_965653755.1 uncultured Blastocatellia bacterium | reverse complement strand
GGAGCCCGCTACGGCGCCTGGTTCTGACATTTGTGGTTGGATCGTGCGCACGCAGAGCGGGGACGAGTTCTGGTGCAAACATCTGGTCGGGGCGGACGGAGCAAACAGCGCGATTGCCAAGAAGCTCGCTGGTCCATTACCGCCGGCCGAGATGGAAGTTGCCTTCGGATATCGCGCCCCGTTGCCTGAGTGTCAGAAGCCCGACCGAGAGGTAGGCCCACGCGCCGCCGAACCGGCTACAGTTGTCGCGTTCCTGCCGCACTGGGTTGGCTATGCCTGGGCCTTCCCGCGAATCGATCACGTGAGTTTCGGCATCGCCACGACGCAGGATGCTTTCGATCATGAAAAGCTTGATGCGCTGCTTTGGGAATTCATGGTGAGTTATTACGAAATAGCGCAAGTTGGCAACTTGCGAAAGATGCGTTTGTGGCAGCATCCAAAGAATGAATCGCAAACTAACAGTTTGCGTTACAAAGCTGAGCGTTACGCGGCGCGGATTCCCGGGCTCGCACCGCGCACGTGGGACACGCGACGAGCATGCGGTGACGGCTGGACTTTACTCGGCGACGCGGCCGGCTTCGCCGATCCGGTTACGGGCGAAGGAATTTAGTATGCGCTGCGTTCGGCGGAACTGTTTGCTGCCGCCTATTTGAAAGGAACACCGGAAGTGTACGAAGCACTTTGGCGCGCAGACTTTGGCGGCGAACTCAAGCGTGCCTCAGAAATGCGGCGACGTTTCTATGGAAATTTCTGGGGTGCGCCATTCACCGATCGCATGATCGAATTCGCCCGCGGCCATCGCGGCATTCGCAAAGTGCTGGGCCGACTCGTCGCCGGCGATCAGGGTTATGTCGATTTGAAGAAGAAGTTGGCGCGCAGCGCGTTGAAGCCGCTATAGATATGATGGACATCTGTCGGGAGAACCCTGCTACTTCGAATTGCAATATCCTGCCTAAGCCGCTGCCGGATTTGGATCACGAGTTGCTCTGATTCGACGGCGTAGGCGAACGCCTGCGAATCATGTTTTCCGCAAAGAAAGCAATTGTTCTGTATCTGATTGTGGCCCTGAGCCTGATTCAGGTTCATGCGTTTGGCCAACACAGCACTCAACACCCCGCCAAACAGATTACAGACGCCGAAGCTCAAGAGGTGCGAGAGCTGGCGCAACGATTTACCCATCGCTTTCTCGAAACATACGATCTTGCTCCTATCACGCAAGAACTTTTCGTAAGTAATTTCATGGAACGGTTCCGGAACGCTCGGGCAGGAAATCGCGATGCGCCCGAGGTTTATTTTGTGCCGGGACTCTTTGTCCACTCGCGGTTGTTCAAAGATGCGAAGGCTGAGGATTGGGAACAGCTCTATATCGCCGCGCAGAACTTCATCTTCTTCGGTCTGCTTTCGGTCCTGAAGAATATGCCGAAGGATATTGACAATCTAAAACCAAGCGAGATGTATCCGCGGAGCGTCATAAAACTGCTGGAGAGCGATCCGAACCTATCTGATATGGTTGAGAAAAAGAATACCGCGCACCCTGTTGGATCGGTTGAAGAGATGCGTCATGCGACCGCTAAACTCAAAGAAGCGAACGAGATAATGCGTCCGCTATTTCAGAGCAAACCTGCACCAAAAATGGATAACAAGACGCTTACGGACTTAATGAAAAGCGATGAAACATTCAAACCGCAGGTTGATGTATCAGACGAGGAGGGCCTGGGTTTTCCCAAAGATACGCGCGTCTTTCTAATAACCACTCCGCTTCTTTTTCAACTCATGATGGTACGAGTGGACGGTAAGTTGAAGATCGTTTGGGCAACGCCGTACCTCGGAGATTAGTCCGGCGTTCGGGGATCGAACGGCTCAATCTTGGCTGGCACAATTGCAGTTGACAACGCCCTGGCCAAACAAATTCCATCAAGCTCTTGAATCTCTCTCGCCCGAAAAGGTAATCTGTCTTTGGAATCAATGATCGCAGTTCAGTTGGCCTAGGCAAACTCAGTTACCTTCCGCACACAATGAACTGTCTTCGGTCCGCCCGATGAGCATTCACGGAACGCTCAAGACCATGACTGTCTCTGACCTGCTGCAGTTTCTGGCGGCGGGTCGCAAAACCGGCACGCTAAAAATTGCGCGCGCGGGCATCGTCAAACAAATATTTCTGGAAAAGGGCGCGATTGTCGGATCGGCTTCGAACGATCCGAAGGAGTTCATCGGCCAGGTCTTGCTGCATTACGGCAAAATTACCGAACAACAACTGCGCGAAGCGATGGATACGCATCGTGAATCAGGAGACCGGCTGGGCTCAGTCCTCTCGGCGCTCGGATTCGTCAGCCAGGCCGACATCATGTACGTCTTGCGCACGCGCACGCTGGAAATTATTTACGATCTGTTCATCTGGGAAGAAGCCGACTTTGAGTTCTTCGATGGCCAGCCGCTGCCTGCGGACATGATCCGGATCAACGTCGATGCTACCAGCGTAATCATGGACGGCATCTATCGCCTCGATGAATGGGCGCGCTATCGCAAAGTCATTCCTTCCGATCGCGCTTTCTTTGAATTGCAATCCGGTTGGACCCAGTCACTGGCCGGCAGCGATAAAGAGACCCGCGAGATCCTCTATCACGTCGAGAAACATCTGACCGCGGCCGAGATTTGCTACAACATGCACACGTCGCTGTTTCACGCGTACGCTTTGCTGTTTGATTTAGTAGAGAAAGGGATCAGTTCCGACCGATCTATCAGCTTTGCGTCTGCCGCAAACGGTCCCCGAATTATTGAAGCTGGCGCGCGCCGAAATGCAAGACGACAACCTCGAGAATGCTTTGGCGATTATCAACAGCGCGCTCGATCTGGAGCCGAAAAGCACCGAGGCCCAACGGCTGCGCGAGCAAGCGGAAAAGAAATTCATCGCGCACTTTTATCAGAATGGATTTTCGCCGCGCGCCGTGCCGACCCTGATCGCCGGACTTGCGCAACTCGAAGACGAACATTTGGGCCCGCAGGAAGGTTTCGTCCTGTCGCGCATCAACGGCGCGGCGGACGTGAGTTCGATTCTTTCAGTCTGCCCTTTCCGCGAGGCGGATACGCTCCGGATGATCAAGAAGCTCGCCGATGCGGGCATCGTCAAGTTGTGATGTTACGAGTGTCAGAAGCCCGACCGTCAGGGAGGGCCCCATTTGCCAGCGGCATCTCTTTGCAAATGCTGAAATCGCTTCCGCAACTTGCCCTCGCTTACGCTCGTGCTTCTGACACCCGCTCTCAGTGAATCACAATCCCGGCGCCGACCGTGAACCCGTTCATCATTTGGCCGCCGAAGCTGGCCGTAAATGGTCCGGATATGGTCTTTGCCGTTCGGTCCTTGGCGAACACCGGATTGTAATCTGCCTCGATCAGCCGGACATCGACGCGTTTGCCGACGCGCAGGTCCAAGCCGCCGCCAATCTTCATCGCGACGCTGTTCACGCGATCCTCGATCGTGAAGTTGAACTGTGGAAACAGATCCAACGTTTGCGATTGACGATTCGTGTAGTGGGCCACTCCGGCGAGCACGTGGCCGAACGGCTTGAGCCGCGTCTCGCGCCGATTGTCCTTGACTTGAATGCCGCCGAGAAAGTTCCAAAACTTCTCGTCGTTCGCTTCTGTTTGCTTCACGCCCGGCGGAGTGAAGACATCGACGTAGGTGGTTTTCTTCCAGTGCCCGGTCACGTCCCCGGTGATGCCGACGAAGCGGCCGACGTTGCGCGTCACCGACGCGTCGAAGCCA
>CBFHBI010000449.1:0-3764 GCA_965653755.1 uncultured Blastocatellia bacterium | reverse complement strand
TTGCAACCGGGAACCTATCAGATGGAGGCGACCCCGTTGAGTCCCGGCTGGTATCTACGGTCCATCGGGCCCGAGCGACCTGCTGTTGCCGCCGCAAATGTTTCGCGCGATCTAGTGCTAAAGCGCGGCGACCATGTGACCGGTTTGTTGATTACTTTTGGTGAGGGCGCCGCAAAGTTAGACGGTCACCTTTCTGCTGCCGAAGGCCAAGCTTTGCCATCGAAGATGCGCGTCTATTTAGTGCCCTCAGAACGTGAGGCTGTGACCAACATCTACAGATTCTACGAAGCCGTCGCCGACCAAAGCGGCATTTTCAAATTCGAGAATGTCGCGCCAGGAAAATATTTGATCGTGTCGCGGCGCGCTGAAGTTAACGAATCGGGATTAGTCAAAGCGGTTCGTCAGGACGAAGCGCTCCGCGCTAGAGTCCGTGAAGAAGCCCAAGCGCAGAATCAGCCCGTAACGCTTAAGCCGTGCGAGCAGGTTGGCGACTTTAATCTGCAAGCGCCATCTGTTCCACGCTGAGCCCTTGTTTGTCTCCGCGATCGAACGCGTTGCGATCAGTTCTTCGAAGAGAGGAGATTCTTCTATGCCCACCGTTAAGCGTCTTCTTTGCGGCTTGATATTTTTTGCGACTGCCTTAGCCTCATCTTCGTGGCTTATCGCGCAGGCGCAAAGCACCGATAACAAACCTAAGCCCACAGCCTCGATCTCCGGCCGCGTGACTGTCGGCGAGAAGCCTGCGCCGGGAGTCACGGTGGCCGCGTCAGTCCCAGGCTCGATGCAACTGTTGGCCCAAGCGGTCTCTGATGCCGAAGGCAAGTATCACATCAACGGATTGATTCCCGGCCAAATCAATGTCGCGGCCGTGGCGCCGACGTACGTGACGCCGGCGTCGCCAATGTTCGGCCAGGGGCGGATGATCACTTTGTCAGCCGACGAAAACGTCGAAGGCGTCGATTTCAAGTTAGCGCGTGGCGGCGTCATTACCGGCCGCATAACCGATCCGGATGGTAAGCCTCTGATCGAAGAGCGCGTGACCCTAACCGCGGTTGACGATAACGGCCAGCCGGCGCGCGTGAACTACAACCGCCCGGTAAATCCAATGATAAACAGCACCGACGATCGCGGAATCTATCGCCTCTACGGCGTGGCCGCGGGCCGTTACAAGGTCAGCGTAGGCAGTGATGCGGGACGCATCGCCAGTTTGACCACCGGTTATTATCAAAAAACTTATCATCCCGACACGACTGACGCGTCGAAGGCTGCGATCGTCGAACTCAGTGAGGGCGGCGAAGCCAAGAACATCGATATAAACGTCGGCGCCCGTTCACAGACTTACGTCGTCACCGGTCGCGTGATCGACGCGGACACCAGCCAACCGATCGCCGGCGTCGGTTATTCATTCAGCGTGCTGCAGCAGAATCAAGGTCAAACCTACGCGGCTGGTAGTTCTTCACCGCAAACGCCGACGAACTCGAAAGGCGAGTTTCGATTGGAAGGCGTCGCGCCCGGCCGCTACGCACTCACGGTCGCGTCGTATGGTTCATACCCCGCAACAAGCGATCAGCCGAAGGTTTACAGCGACCCGGTGACATTCGAGGTGGTCGATAGCGACGTCAGCAACATCGAGGTCAAAGCGCAGCGTGGCTTAAGTATCTCGGGCGTCGTGATTACCGAAGGGATTACCACCCAGGCCGCGCTCGCGAGTGTTTCAAAATTGATCGTGGCTGGTTTCATGGAACCAAGTTCAAACAACATCCAAGGGTTCTTCAACTCGACGACTTCTGCCATTGGCGCGGACGGCACGTTCCAGCTCGATGGCTTACGACCCGGGAGAGTTTCCTTAGGTATCGGCGGCGGCGGCGCGGTGACAAAAGGAATCACCGTCCTGCGAATAGTTTCAGATCGTGAATTGCCAAATCACAGAATCGATCTGGCGCCTGGGCAGAACGTTTCCGGTGTGCGCATTTACCTCACGTACGGATCGGCAGTCATCAAGGGCGAAGTTAAGATCGAAGGTGGCACGCTGCCGAGCGATGCGCTGATGTTTGTCACGCTGCTGCGCGAAAATCAGGGCGTGCAAGTTTCGGGCGGACAGGTCGATGCGCGTGGGCACTTCGTGATTACCAACATACCCGCAGGCACTTACGAGGCGACGTTGCAGATCATGTCGTTGGGGGGTAACGGTTTTCCGCGCGGCCTTCCGCGAATGCAAAAGCAAATTGTCAACGTAAGCGATGTCGGCGAATCGCAGATCACTTTCACGCTCGATCTCACACCGAAGGAAGGCGGGCCCGAATGAAATCGATCACCGCGCGGACGAATTTGCTCATACTCTTCATCATGCTGGTGGCGATCTCCGCGATGGCCCAGCAACCGGCGGCGACCCCGCAAGAAGATTCGATCACTGGCCGCGTGGTTAACGACGGTGGACAACCAGTCGCGGGCGTAAGTGTGGGAATCAGCGCGATGGGCGGCTCGTCGGGGGGCTCACGCACCAGCACTGACAGCGAAGGCAATTTCAAAATTCAGGGCCTGGACGCCGGCATTTACCGCATCTTTATCAGCGCGCCTGGTTATGTGACTCAGATGCCGATTTCACCCAGCCCAACGTATCGCCCCGGCGACAAGGCTGAATTGACTTTGATTAAGGGCGGAGTAGTTGCCGGCAATGTCACCAACATCAATGGCGACCCAGTCGTCAACATTACCGTGCGCGCGTACCAGTTGCGCGACGTCGAAGGCAACAAGGTCGCCGTTCCTTACTTTTCGCAAGTCAAGTTTACCGACGACCGTGGTTACTATCGCATCTACGGACTGCAACCCGGCACTTATCTGATCGCCGCGGGCGGGACGGGTCAATACTTCGGGTCAGCGAATCCATACGCCAATGACGCTCTGACCTACGCTCCTGCTTCGACGCGAGACACCGCCGCCGAAATCGTGGTGCGATCGAATCAGGAAGTAAACGTTGACATTCGTTATCGTGCCGAACCGGGGCATGCAGTCAGCGGTAAACTGTCCGGCGCATCGCCGGCGCCACCTTTTGGCGCTTCGGTGAGGTTGACCGATCCCGACAGCCACATCTCCATAGCGAGTACGCCGGTTATGAATGCGGACAAGAGCTTTCAAATGAATGGAGTCTCGGACGGCGAATATGAAATCATCGCCAGCGCAGGCGGCGGTCCAACGACTGACGTGTTGTCGTCTGTGCCGCGGCGGATTTCGGTACGGGGGACAGACGTTACGGGACTCGATCTCGCGCTGTCGCCGATGGCTTCGATCGAAGCGCGGGTAAATCTCGAACCTGATCAAAAGCTAAATTGTGGCCGTCGCCGCGACACTGCGTTGCGCGAAACTATGATTACTTTGCGGCGCGCGCGCGTTGAAGAGAAATCGGCGGCGAAAGACAAATCGCTTGAGACGTCTGAGACCTTCGCGTCGCCGGCGATGCCGTACGAAGCGGCGCCAAACGACAAAGGCGAGATCCGTTTTCGCAACCTGTTTGCGGCTTCTTATCGTTTCGAAGTGCGTCTGCCGGCCTTCGGTTGGTATCTGAAAAGTCTGTCGCTTCCAAAACCTGATGTAAATATCGCGCGCAACGGGATCGTTGTTAAGCAAGGCGAAAAAGTATCCGGTGTGGCGATCACCGTCGCCGAAGGCGGCGCCAGCCTGCGCGGCCACGTGAGGACGCAACCCGACCAGACACTGCCGCCAAATCTGCGCATCTATCTCGCGCCCGCCGAACCCGAGAACGCCGA
>CBFHBI010000448.1:0-3768 GCA_965653755.1 uncultured Blastocatellia bacterium | reverse complement strand
GGTCTGCCGCAGCACAGTGCTCTTGCCGCCCATGTTTGGACCGGGGATGATCAATAAGCGGTCGGTTGAGTTATGGAGAAAGATACTGTTCGGAACGAACGGCTCGGCGCTGAAAACTTCGATTACGGGATGACGCCCGTGCACGATTTCAACTTCATCGCTGTCGTGCATTATCGGTTGCACGTATCTGCGACGCGCAGCGGTCTCGGCCAGTGAAGCGACCGCATCGAGACAGGCCAAGGCTCGGGCCGTGGCTTTGATGCGGGCGGTCTCGGTCGCCACCTGGCGGCAAATGAGAGCGAAGATTTCGGATTCGAGCTGCAGAATTCGTTCTTCCGCCCCGAGAACTTTCGCTTCCCATTCCTTCAAAGGCGCCGTGGTAAATCGCTCGGCATTCGCGAGCGTCTGTCTGCGTTCATAGTCGGCGGGTACGCGCGACGCATTCGCTTTCGAAACCTCTATGAAGTAACCAAAGACATTGTTGTAACGCACGCGCAACGAGCCAATGCCGGTCCGCGCCCGCTCTTCGGCTTCGAGCGCAGCGATGGTTTGCTTCGCGTCGCGGCTCAACGATCGCAGCTCATCAACCTCAGGCGAGTAGCCGTTACGGATTACGCCTCCATCGACGATCTTGGCGGGCGGATCATCTTCGATCGAGGAGGAGATAAGCGAACGAACGTCTGCTAATTCGTCGAGCGAATCGTTCAGGACTTGCAGCAGGGCACACTGACTATTCGCGAGTAACTGACGAATCGCCGGCACGCGATCGAGCGAAGTGCGTAACGCAACCAGGTCGCGCGGCGTGGCCGAGCCGAGATTTAATCTGCCTGTGAGGCGTTCGATGTCTGCTACTTCTTTGAGACTGCTGCGTAACCCGTCGCGGCTCATGTGTGAGGCCTTCAGTTCGGCGACGGCGCCGTGACGCGCTTCGACTTCGCCCCGATGAATCGACGGTCGCAGCAGCCAGGAACGCAAAAGCCGGGCGCCCATCCCGGTGATCGTTTCATCAATTACGCCGAGGAGCGATCTGCCCAAGTCTCCCACCGAAAGCGCCTGGACCAGCTCGAGGTTTCGGACGGTGACATTGTCGAGGACGAGGTAATCCTGCGGCTCGAAGTAAGCAAAATCGTTTACGTGGGCCGCGCCAGACCGAAGCGTTTCCTGTGCATAGCGCAGGCACGCAGCGGCACTCGCAATCGCTTCGGTCTTTCCCGACAAACCAAACCCGTCAAGCGATTGCACGCCAAAATGTTTGACGAGCAGAGATTCCGCATCCTCAGTTCGCCACAGCCAATCATCCACCGCGGTTAGCGTGGCAGATGAGAGATTTCCCTCTCCCGCTGGGAGAGGGTTAGGGTGAGGGACTGTGGTCGTCGAAGAAATTATTTCTTCCTGACCGTTCACTAAGCTTCGCTCCCTCGCCCCAACCCTCTCCCATGGGGAGAGGGAGCCGGAATTAAGTTCGCCGGCCGTCTCGAGCGGCAGCGACGCCGTCTTTGCCGTCGCGCCGAACGCAGCCTTGATTAAGGGAGCGAGCGATGCGGGGAAGAGAAGTTCGCGGGGCGCGTACGATTCAATGTCCGCGGCAATTCTCTGCCACGCTTCGCCGCCGGTCGCCTGAGTCGCGCGAAACTCACCCGTTGAAATATCCAGAAACGCGGTTCCAACATTCTCACCGCGCGCGCAGACGGCGGCGAGGAATGTCGCGGCGCGGGGTTCGAGCAATTGCGAATCGATTGGTGTTCCCGGCGTGACGATGCGGACGACTTCGCGGCGCACCAGTTTCTTTGTCTTCGAGGCGTCCTCGGTCTGTTCGCAGATCGCGACGCGATATCCTTTGCGCACCAGCTTTGCGATGTAGTTGGCTGCGGAGTGATGCGGCACCCCGCACATCGGAATCGGATCGCCGCGCTCTTTATGACGGGCCGTCAAGGTGATTTGCAGTTCACGCGCCCCTACGACGGCATCGTCAAAGAACAGCTCATAAAAATCGCCGAGCCGAAAAAACAGCAGCGCCCCCGGATGCTGCGCCTTCAGCTCCTGATACTGTCTGACCATTGGCGTGGTGCCAGTCGTATTCATGAATGTTGCGTGGGAATCTGCGACTTCAATAAGACCGTGTAGCGCAAATTGTCAGTTTGCGAACGTCGCGCAAACTAACAGTTTGCGTTACGAAAAGAGTGAAGAGCCTACATCGCAGATGAGCGCACGTGCAAGCGATCCGGCGCCCGGGCGATTGGCGAACCCCTTGACATGCCTTCGTTTGCGAAATATCTTCGCGAAGCTCGGGAAAATAATAGCTGCCTCGCGAAAGAGGTTTCCTTCGGGTCACTGCGTGCCTCGTTTTTAGGCGGCGCGATAGCGAAGATTGTCTGTTCCTGGGTTATCATTTTGAGAAATTCAAATTGCTTTTATGGCCAAAGAGAAGAAGAAGAAAAAGAAGAAGACTGCGCTCGTCATCTGTCGCGATCGAAAGGAGTTTTGGACCACCCAGAAACAGTTCTGGCAGTGGGTGCGTGAGGGTGTAGTGACGAAGACTGGCGATCATCCTTTGACGGGAGCGTTTCGCCGCGATCATGAAGAGCTGATGGTGCTCGTCAGCAATACGGTTCTTAATCTCGCGCATCCCAATCATATGCGTGAAGCATTGGCGTCACGGAGGATTGGGCTTGGAGGCAAGTAACAAATGAGTTGCCGGCATTTATCAATGCTCGTGTTGATCGTGCTGCTCACGATTGGATCGAGCGTGCGCGGGCAGGATTTGAAGCCTGGCGGCTCAACTGTCGCTCAGGTTGAGCGATACCGAATCGGCGTGGGCGACGTGCTTGAGGTGCGCGTGTACAATCGTCCGCAACTGACGCGCGAGGCGGTGCGCGTCGAAGGCAACGGCATGATTCGCATGCCGCTGATCGAAGGTGACATTCAAGCTGCCTGCAAGACCGAAGGCGAATTGGCGAAAGACATCTCGACTCGCTACGCGCGCTATTATCGAAATCTTCCGGTTGACGTTTTTATTAAGGAGTATCACGCGCGCGAAGTGGCACTGATCGGCGCAGTCAACGAGCAAGGTCGTTATCAAATGCAGCGTCGGATGCGTTTGCTGGAGTTGCTGACGTTTGCGAAAGGTCCTTCGGACAAAGCCGGGGAGACGATCAATATCGTCCGCGGCCCGCGCACGGATTTCTGCGCCGGCGAATCAGCAAACGAAAAGCAGGAAGGACTTATTAGTTTGCGTTTGAATGACACCCTGCGCGGCGAAGAATCTGCAAATCCCTGGGTTGAAGCCGGCGACATTGTGACGGTTCCGGAAGCGGCAGAAGTGTATGTGATTGGCAATGTCTATGCGCCCAAGTCTCTGCCTTTGAAAGAAACTCTGACTGTGTCGCGAGCGATTGCCATGGCTGGTGGCCCGCTTCGTGATTCAAAGATCGATAAAATTCACATCGTGCGGAAATCTCCCGGCGCCAACGGACAGTCGGAGATGTTCATCAACCTGAGCGCGATTGCGAAAAAGCAAGAAGTAGATCTGGTCTTACAGCCGAACGACATAATTGAAGTTCCCGAATCGACCGGAAAGAGCCTGATGCGCAGCCTCATGGGCGCAGTGGCTCCGTCAGTCGCGCAGGTGCCGGTGCGCGTGATTCCGTAGAGGTTAGAGGCTAGAGAGAATCTTCTCTGGGCATTCTAGTTTAGAGAACGGAGACTCATCCCTTACCAACTCGGCGTCTTCTAACCTCTGACCTCGAATTTCTTACTGCCAGCAATGAG
>CBFHBI010000447.1:0-3788 GCA_965653755.1 uncultured Blastocatellia bacterium | reverse complement strand
TCAGACAGTTTCCCAGACCCGATCGGTTTCCGGGCGTGGCGAACGCCGCCATAAAGTTGACGCCGTTGAATGACAACTGCTCGCGCGGATACACAGGACTCGGGAAACTCATGCCGAACAACTGCTTCGTTCCTTCGGAAGCGAGTACCGCCTTTCCGATCGCCTGACCGGCAGGTGTCGTGCGGAAGATCACCTGGGCAGTTCCCGAGATTATTCGCGTCTTAATCGCGGCACGGGCCTTCGCTGAGCCAATCGCCTCGAGATGTCTTCGGCTTAGCTCCCCAGCCGTCATCTTTTGTGCAGTCGCGGTTCGAAACGAGCCGAAGCAGATGAGTAACAACGACATCACCGCCGCGCGTTTCATGATCGTGGTCTGAATCATCATCTTGAATGGAAACAGCGAGACATCGGATGATGCCTCGCTGTTCGGCGTTTGTTCCCGTCGATTAAAACAGGAACTTGAAAGCGAACTGAATCACGCGGGCTGATTCACCCGTCTGCACGATCGTTTGCGTAGACGGCGGCGCCACAGTGGCGCAGCACGACGAAGCGAAGACACTCGATCGAATGCTGGGCGAACCCGTCGAAGCGTCGCGCGGGTTGTCGAAGTTCGGATGATTCAAAGCGTTGAACATCTCCATGCGGAATTGCAGCTTCCATTTTTCGTTGATTGGGAAGGTCTTGATCAAACCGAGGTCAAGGTCCCAATAATGCGGGGCCACAAAAATGTTTCGACCCGCGCCGTTCGCTCCTGGAGGCGGCAAACAGAAAGTGACTGCCGTGTTTGTCCCGCACGTGTACGGCTGACCGGTCGCCGGATTGATATCAACCGGCTTGAAGAGAACCGGACCAGGTAAAGTTGAGCCGGACAGGAACTGCAGCTGGGCCGGCACGAAAGTCTGCACCCCAGCGCGCGACTCGTGGCTGCCGTTCGAGGTGAAGGCGCCGCTGCGCACCGCAAAAGGCTCGCCAGTCATGAACGTGTAAATCGAGTTGATCGTCCAACCGCCAAGAATCTGATTCACGACGCCAGACGAGTTCTTCAGGAACTGCTTGCCTTTGCCGAATGGCAACTCCCAAACAGACGTGGCAGTCAGCACGTGCGTGCGATCGAAATCTGATCGGCCTCGCTCGTCGCGGAAGTTACGAATATCAGTTGGTGTCCGCGAGTTAGTGGTTGAAAGACCGCCACCCGATGAAGCACCTACCGGATCGACCGACTGATTATCGATCGATTTGCCGAAGGTGTAGGCCACTTGCAATCCGACGCCGCTGCTAAACCGCCGCCGCAGAGTGAACTGCGCCGCGTGATAGTTCGAGTCGCCGTGATTGTCGAGCATCGTAATCAAAGCGAACTGTTGGTTCGGTCTGAGCTTCAGACCGAGTGTGTTGTCTTCAATGCGGCGGGCGAAACTACCCGCTCCGTTGATGTCGAGTTCGGAAGTCGTCGTCGATGAATTCAGGAAACTCGCGGCCGCGGTCGCGCTGAGTCCGCCCTGCGTCTGAAGCTGACTCAAGAGCGGCGGTGTTACGCCGGTTACCCCCGTGGGACATCCGGTACCGGCTGGCGCGCAGCCTTTGGCGCGATTCTGTTGCATGATCAGAAATGACGGCAGGATTGAATCAGGATTGACCTGGTTCGCATCGTACGCCATGAACTGGCGTTCACCGCGACGTCCGATATACGCGGCCTGCAATACCAGTCCCCACGGCAGTTCGCGCTGCACGCTGAAGTTCCATTCGTGAACTGTCGGCAGATACATATGTGGCGCAAAGACGGTAATCGGCGGTGAATTCGTACGGAGTTGCTGCGGCGGGGTGAACAGCGACGAAGGTTTCACCGTCGGCGCTGGCAATTGCGTCGGGAAACCGCCGGCCACCGTGTTGTTGATGCTCGATGGCAGGACACAGCCGGTCGTGATCGAAGAGAAAGACGAGGTCGTCGTTGAGAAGGAAGTCGTTCAACTTTGGACTAATCCCGGTACGCGTCCCGCTGCGGCTGTCACCTGGAATGATGAGATCGTATCGAAGGCGATTCCATAGCCAACACGAATCACGCTCTTGCTGCTATCGCCGAAGATCGTCTTCAAGAAACCCGACTTGAAATCAGGGCTCCAGGCCAAACCGATGCGTGGGCCAATAGCTCCCGCGAAACTACCTTCGTACCAGTGGCTGGCCTTGACGAATGAAACTGCGCCCGGCGCATTCACGGTGGGCGTGGCCGGCAGTGGCGTGCCCACGATCGGGCTCGCGGCGACGAACACGTTGTCGTGCGGCGAAGTGTTCGCCGGCGGGTTGTATTCCCAGCGAGCGCCGTAATTCAGCGTCACATTCGGACGAATCTTCCACTCATCCTGAAAATAGAAGTTGTACTGATCGAGATTATGCTTCTCGGCATAGAGACTGATGCTGTTGCCAACCTTGAATGGGAGAAATGCGTCTTGCTTGAGATCACCGATAAAGACCTGCGTCATCGACGCCGGCAATCCGTACAAGTTATTTATTAAGCTGCCGAGCGTGGTAGCGTCGGTCGAGTTGATGCCTGGTGCCGTGGCAAATCCGGAATTGCCTGTCGTGCCCAGAAACGTCGGCCGCGTGGTGGCCGAAAAAGTCACCGAAGGCGTCACGTTGATACCGCCCGGCTGACCCCGCTGATCGACATGACGATAGAAGCGGAAGTTCATGCCGGCGCGAAACACGTGCGCGCCACGGACGATACTCAGATTGTCCAGCACTTGCGGGGTGGTCACCCAACGCGCGGTCCGTGGCGTGTTGATGTAAGGCACGTCGATCGATTTGAATTTGAAGGGCGGAACGTCAGGCCACGCTGGGTTCGCTTCACCCTGCGTGAAAAGAAAACCAAAGCGGCCATAGCCGGCCGTGAGTTCGTTGACGATGCGCGGCGAAATCACCCGGCGATAACTCAACGCCAGATTCGACGTGCGACGAAAGACTTCGCCCAGCGGCGGATTGTTGGGGTAAACCTGAGGCCGCCCGTTGAGCGGATCGCCCTTCACCGTGTTGTAGTCGGACCAGAGGTAGCGTCCGAAGATGCTGTTATTCGTATTGAAGTTGTGATCGATACGAATATTGATCGCCGGACCTCTAACGGCCGTCGGCGGATTCCACGCAAACGTCGCCGTGTTCAGGCCATCGCCAGTCGCTGCAAAATTGTTCGGGCTCGGATAAGCCTTCAGTAAGTTCGCGACCGTCGCATCCAGCGGTCTGCCCAGCGTGTTGTTCGCCGCGCTGTTCACACTGTAACTGCGAATGCAGCGCAGCGATGTCGCCGTCGCGCAGTTTGGAACGACGGGTACGCCCGTGCTGGGATCGACCAGCAAGGTCGAGTTGCGCGTGATCGTGGTGCCGCCAATCACCAGCGGGTTCGCGGGATCGGGCACGAAGTAACGGAAGATCCCCTGTCGAGCTAAATCAGTATAGACAACCGGAAAGCCGAACGTCTGATCGATCGGCTGCGTGAAGTCGACGCGATTGTAACCGTAGCTGCCAAAGAAGAACGTCTTGTTCTTCTTGATGGGCCCGCTCATTTCGTAGCCAAACTGATCCATGCGGATCAGCGGTTTCGCATTTTTCTGCGCGTTCTGATACCACTCGTTTGAATTCAACGCTTCGTTGCGCAGGAAGAAAAAGCCGGTGCCGTGGAACTCGCTCGTGCCTGCGCGGGTCGCGATTGAAATCGAGGCGCCACTGTTGCGTCCCTCTTCTGCCGTGGCGTTGTTCGTGGTGACTTTGTATTCCTGGATATTGTCCGGCGTAATGCGATAGAG
>CBFHBI010000446.1:0-3791 GCA_965653755.1 uncultured Blastocatellia bacterium | reverse complement strand
ACGAGTGGTTTTCATTTTCGTAACTAAAACTCCTTACAATTCTTGAGCGGCGGCGCGGTGCAACTCCTTAGTTGTTCCGGCTGCCGGTTTGGTTTGCTTGTTGGTTACCGCGTTCGGCTTACTCAACGCTAGAAAGTGCGGCCTACGCTGAAACGAAATAACGATTTTTTCTCGTCAAAGAAGAAAGGAAACCCGTCGATCACCTGATTCTTGCGAGCGTTCGGATTATACGCATAAATCAAGCGAAAAGGCACGTTCAGAACCGGCACCTGGACACGAAATTCGATGCCCATGCTGCTGCGCAGATCGGAGAATTTGGCGAAGAGACTTTGATCGAGGCGCACGACAGTGTTGCGTTGCACGTCGCCCCGCATGAAGACCTGTTGCAGACCTGGCGGCAGATTGGTTAAAGGATCAACGGGGCCGAGTCGCAGGGCCGTATCATATTCAGCCCGGGTGATAAGCCGGTTATCGCGGGCGATAAAGCCAAGGCCCGGCGAAAGTGCGAGGTTCGTGAAATTATTGCAAGCGGCCAACGTCGTCAGGGTGACCGGGGCTATGCCCGAAGTTTGGCGTGGACAACTGATCAAACCGATGCTGGACAGGAAAGGCTGGTCCGGCAGAAATTGGGTCGAATAAGTTTGCGCTTTGTTCGATCGCAAATTGAACGAGTTACCAACGTCCACGTAAAGCGCCGCCTGAACAGTGCGTCCCACGATCGGCACGCGATATTCAAAATTGCCGAGAGCTTGCGTGTCGCCACCAGTAGCCGTGTAAACCCGTGGCAGAGCGGCTACGTTAGAACCCGTGGCGCCGGTAAACGTACCAATCGACGCCAGCGCCGCAGGCAATCCCGGAACTACGTTCGGCGTTCCTGAGGCGTTCGTGGCAATGACCACGTTGCGAGACGTGATGAAGTTATCGAGCGGCGTGACCGGGCTGATCGATCTCACATTGTAACCGCGGATCGTAAATTCATCGCCGAGAAAGTACCGTTCGTAAATCGGCACTCCCGCCACAAAGGCGAGTGAGTTGGCGTTCTGCACCTTGTCCGTGGTGGCAAAGCTGCCGGTGGTTCCTAATAGAATGCGGAAACCAAAGACTTCCGGGAACTCGGATCGTTTGTGCCTGACCGGAATGAACTGCGTGTAGTCGAGCGTCGGCGCGTAAGTGCGCACGTCGCCCAACAAACCTGACAGGGCAACCGAAGCGGAAATCGATCGACCCTTGGTGGGATCGATGCTGGCGTTGCGAGTGTCGTAAACAAAACTGCCAGTCACACGGCTGGTGATGATGTTCGGCTGCGCGTAGATGACCGGAATGAAATTAGTGCCGTTGCCGCTCGAGTTAACCGGCGGATCTTTCACGTTCGACTCAGAAAGCTGATACGACAGTCCAACGCGCGAGAACTGCGTGAAAGGCCGCTTGCGATAGAACTCCGACAAAGGCGCGCTGGCGAAGATCGAGCCACCGAGCGAATTGCGCGTGAACAGGTTCTGTTCGTCGGTATTGAAAAATTCCTGGAGATTACCCGTCTGGCTGCCGATGGCGCCCGCAATCGCATTTGCGTTTTGCGACAGGAACGTGCCTTCACCGAAGAATTTCTGCGAATAGCCAAAGACGGTGAAGCCTGCGCTGATTGGCCGGTTCCGGATGTATGGCTCGGTAAATGAGAATTGAAACGAACGCTGTCGATTACCGGCAGCGAGTTGCAACGACAGCACTTCGCCCCGCCCAAATAAGTTATTAGTCGAATAATCGAGTCCGAAGAACGTGCCGCCGATGCCGGAGATGCCGCCGTTGAAGGAAATCTGCTGCCGGCCTTTCTCTTTGACCTTCACGGTTACATCCACCAGGCCTTCTTCTTCATTCTGCTTGAAATCGACGTCCTTATCTTTATCAATCGGATCGAAATAGCCCAGCTGATTGAGACGCGTGACTGAAAACTCGAGATATCCCTGGTTGTAAATGTCGCCTTCGTTGATCAGCACCTCGCGCCGCAGCACGTTATCTCGGGTGAAAGTGTTGCCGGTGAATTCCAGCCGTCGCAGGGTGAACTGTTTGCCCTCGTCGATCGTGATGACAAAGTCGGCAATGCCTTCATTGGGATTTGTCGGGCTGTCCTTGAAGGTCGGCGCCACGTCCGCCGTGTATTGAATAAAGCCCTGGTTGCCGTACGCTTTCTTAAGATTCTCGTACAAGCCTTTGGTCAAGGCCTCACCGTTGGCGACCTCGCCTTTCTGCAAACCGATGACGGCCTTAATTACATTCTCGGAAAAAATCGAATTGCCTTCGATTTTGACTTCGCCGACGCGAAACAGTTTGCCATCGGTGATCGGCACGGTAATTCGCAAAGTGTCGTCAACGGAAGAAAGAAAAGGCAGTGGCAGAATCGGGAACCCGGTGCGCCGCTTGCCGAGGCCTGCAATCTTCGGCTCGCCGTGACGCGCCTGCAAATAACCTTTGGACTTCATGTAAGTATCGACCTGGTGCAGGTCGTACTCGAGCTTCTCTCGGTCAAGAATGTCCTCTTCCCGAAAGCGAGTAATGAAACCCGCTTCCTTGACGTGCTTCATGTGATCGCGCAGCGCCTTGCTCTTGAATACGTGACTGCCTTCGAAGCGAATCTCTGCGACGCGCACGCGCGCGTTCTCGTTCACCACGAAAGTGATGGCACTCGAGGTTTGCGAAACGCTCTCAATCGTTCCGCTCACGACGGCGTTAGGATGACCCTTGGCGGCGAGCAGCTCTTTCAAGACGCGTTCGGCGTTTTTCAACTTGACGGGATCGAGAATGTTTTCTTTGGAAACCCCGACGCGGCGTTCGCGGAAAGTCTTCAGCACATCCGATTCGCCGACGCTTTTCAAACCTTCAAATTGAATGTCGCGAATAATCGGCAGCTCTTTGACTTCGAAGATCACATTGAGGCCGCCGCGCGGCGCGTCTTCCGTGTAAACGCGCGTACCGACTTTATCGAAAAATGTCAGCGACAAAAGTGTTTGCAGGTCGCGCTGGACTTGTTCGGGATTGTAGGGGTCGCCCGGCCGGGTCTGAATGTAATAGAGCAGGTCTTCTTTGCGCAGGCGGCGATTGCCGGTGATGTCCACATTTTCCACCAGCCGGGCTTGAGGTTGCTGCGCAGACACGTGCGCGGGAAAGAAAAAACAGGCCGTGCCGATTATGAACGACGCTGCGGCGAGCAGGACGACGCGATAAGAGTGCATAAGTGACGGTTCCCTTAGACTAATGCCTGGGGACCTCGTATCAGAAACGCGCGCGCAAGCCAGAGCGCTCATTCAGCGCACACCAGACAGACTTGCCTACGATTCGAGCCAACAAAATATTAAGTTAGAAAGTGCTCGTTAGTATTCGCCGCTCGCACGCTCGAGGGCGGTGGTGCGTGCCCTAAGCTTTCGGTTCAATCGACAATTTCCGCTGTATTTGGCGCTTACTAACTGGAAAAATTAACACAAACTGCTTCGGATCGCGCAGCCTGGGGAGCACTTTGATTCGCCACAGCCTTCACCCGTTGCCAAATTCACCCGTAGCAAAGTGGCGCATTATAGCGGGAATATCGAAGGAATGTCCAAAACGGGGGAAATCTAACGCTGGTCTGAATAGCGTAATGCTAAGCATGATCGTCAATCGTCGAATTTTGAATGTTGCCATTCTCTTATTCTGTACCAGACGTTTCACGTCTGGCTACTACCTTCTGATCGCACCTTCGGCGCGAACTGGCTTTGCCTCAAAAGTCTTGAAACGTATCTCATTCACACCTGGCTTCAGCCAGG
>CBFHBI010000445.1:0-3799 GCA_965653755.1 uncultured Blastocatellia bacterium | reverse complement strand
CTCGTGAAGCTGCGCGCGATCGGCGGGTGCGCGGCTTCTATGCAAATAAAAACCCCGGCGCGCAGCGCGCCGAGGGGCATCAGCGTGTATGAACTGCCGGGCGTGAATTCGCCGACGATGGCCCGCACCGAACTTGCGCCCGGTAGCCAGCGGGGCAGCGGCACGTACTCGCCAAACGGCATCAGGCGGATTTTATCATAACGCGCCGACATTTCACCCTTTTCATTTACTAAGATGGCAGAATTTTGATCACCGCCGTCTTTTGCGGGTTCGAGCGAGTTTAGCAAAATCGAAGTGTGATGCGACTGCGCGAAAAGGCCGATGACTTGGCGGAGATTCGGATCGCGAGAATAGCTGAAGTTCATCGGCGACTCGGGCCAAATGACAAGACGCGGTGAGTTGTCGAGAGAGGGGCTCGTCTTTAATACCTGAAGCGCGGGTGAGGTCAACTGCAGATGACGCTCAAGCAGCGACTTCATCTGTGAATCGTCACCCGCAAGGTCCATCGGAACATTTGGCTGGACGCCGATCAGCACGAAACCCGAATACGAGTCTAATGGTCGTAGTCTAACTTCAGGAGGCAAAGCGCGCTTCTCGCCAAAGTTAGCTCGAGACATGAAGGAAGGCATTGCGACTAACATGATCGACAATATGACGCAGAGCACCGGGACCAGGAATTGGTGACGAATAATAAGAAAAGCCAGACCGGTGTTGATAAGCAGAATCACGAAACCAACTGCGTACACTCCACCCCACCTGGCAGACTGAATCATCAACGGATGAAATGCCTGTGAATAGCCCAGAGCGTTCCAGAGTTGGCCGGTCACGAGGTATCGCAGCCAATCGAATGAAACCCAAACGACGGGCGCGAGTAAGAGCGCGCTCAGGCCAAACCGGCGAATCAATTGCGCAACGAATGCGCAAGGCAACGCGGGGAAGAGACCGACGAAAACGACGGGCAGTGCCAGCAGCGGATAAGCGATCCACGCGCTGATGTGCGCGTAGTGAATCATCGGATAGGCAAGCCACCAGCAGGTTCCATAAAAGAAAATCGTGCCCCACAACCAGCCTGCCACGAAAGCGCTTGCAGATTTTTCCGCGCGCGCGACAACAATCAACAACGGCGTCAGGCTTATCCAGGCGAGAAACCAGAGATCGAAATTTGGAAATGAGAGAACGGTCAGTAACGCCGAGCCGGTGACGAGAGACGCTTCGGACGGAGTGAGGAGATTGGAAGTGAATGCCTTCCAGAATCGCGCGCGAGTCGATTGGCGCGTCGGTGTTGGGTGATTCACGGCGCGAGTTTAGCAGTATCGCCCGACAGCGCTAAGTCACACGCGAATGAATTCTGGAAGCTAGGAGAAACTAAATTCAGCGTCAAAAATTTTTCTGGAAACCATCGGCGGCATCGGCGCCGACACCCGTTTTGAGCGGCCAACTTACAAAACGCGGCACGTCAAAGTGACAAAATCCGTCTGACTGACATTCAAAGTGATTGGTAGCGTCGGTGGCGATTCAATTTGACGTGAAACTGGGAGCGCATCAATGGAATATCGACTTAACGTGGAATTGCTTTGATTTTATTAATTAATTAAAAAGGCCGTAAATGCGGGAGGACCCGGTCATTTCTGACCGGGTCCCATTTCGGGGGGATTAAACTGAAGGATCGCTCGGCGGGCGGCTGGCGCAGCGGCTTGCAGCGCTCAGAGAGTTGGTGGCGGCGGGGGCACGTTTCATTTCGTGCTTGCCGTCCTGCTCTTCAGCACTTGCCGTGCCAAAAGGATAAGCCAGGAGCAAAGGGCAAAGCGCTAAGTGCGAATGAGGAACAGCGGGTCACATGAGCCGAGGATAGCGAGCAAAGAAAAAGCCAGGCGCGAATCAAGCGCCCGGCTCTCCACTCTTAGCCCTTTTGCCCTTTGCCCGTGGCTCTAAGGCTTGCCGCCCATCGTGACGCTTCTCTGCAAAGCGATCGCCTCCTGGTTGTTAGGATCGATGGCGATGGCACTGGCGGCGTATTTCCTGGCCTCACTCAAATCGCCCTTTTCCAAAAAGATGCGACCAAGGAGGATGTGAGCATCGATTAGACGCGAGTCCCAGAAGATGGCTGTCTTCAAGGCGGCTATCGCTGCTTCCTGATCTCCACGACGTTGATTGATTCGACCGCTGTAGAGAAACGCCTCGGCGGTGGTGGGCTCGATATTGAGCAGCTTACGAATCTCGTTCAATGCTTCATCATCGAAGCCCTGCTGGTATAGGTCGCGAATCTTCGCCAGTTCTTCCTGAGCATTGTTAGCGTTGGCGGCTTCAATCCGCTGCACCCGACTCAGGTCTGAAACATCGACCTGATTGAGCACGTCGCGTGAGCGTGGATTGAGGTTTGTAATTGACTGCGATTTCTGCCATTCAGTTTGCCATTTCGAATAACTTGGCAGGTGCTTGATCGCCAGGTTTTCAGCCGCGGTGGCAGCCTCATTCTGGTTAGCGCGGGTCTGCGCTTTGGCCAGGAGGAAATAGGCCTCGCCGTCGGTTTGGTTTGCCGCGATAACTTTTTCCAGACGCGCGGCCGCCTCGGCATACTTCTCGTTCAGGAAGAGCGCATAACCGAGATTGAAAAGCACCGTCGTATCATCCGGCGATGAATCAGCCGCGCGCGACAGGAGTGCGATCGCCTGTGACAACAGCCGCGCTCGCTCTCCTGGCTTCTTTTCGGCGCGGGCGGCTTCGATCAAGACGGCGCCAGCGTTGTTGTAAACGCCGACCAGCGGCATAACCTTTTCATCAGCCAGCGGCGAGAGCGTGGCGACTGACTTTTGGATCTCTCCCGTCTTCCAATAACCAAGCCCGGCATAAAACTGCGCTTCGTTATAATGCGCATCCTTTTTCTGGAGCATCATGAAATATTCGATCGCCTCTTTCCATTGGGGCGGCACTTGATTCATATAAAACAGGCCGAGCTGGAAAGCGGCCGCCGGATAAACTTCGCCGCCCTTATCTTTCTGATAAAGCTTGAGCGCGTTCTTAAAGTAGATCGCGCGCGTTGGATCGCGCTCAGCGGTCATCGAGCCTTTCATGTAGGCCTCGAATGCCTGAGGCGGAATCTTCGTAGCCTCCTGCACCAGGTTGTTGCGCGAGAACGAAAGCGCCTTGTCGCGCTGAAACAGAACCTGATACGCAAGTTCGCCGTGGAGTTTCTGCAGCTCCTTGACGCTGTCTGCGAAATCGTATTGCCGCGGCGCCCACGCGCCGTCAAAAATGTCACCGCCAAAACGGCCTTCATTAACGCGAATGACTTTCGCTTGCCCCATGATGGTAGCTACCGCAGGCTCGGGAGATTTTGATTTGTCCGTTGCCGCAGCCGGCGCGGAAATCGTGATGTTATATGTGCCGAAAACAATCATCGAGGCCTTGAGTTCCCTGGCAATTTTGATCGCCGTCGCGCGCGAAGGAATGACCGTCAGAGGAAGATGCAACCGTTGATAAGCCACGTTGCGTTCGTCGCTCGAGACGACGATCAGGCCCGGCTTATCAAGCAGGGAAGAGAGCGAGTCGGCGAAGCTTTCGCCGATCCAGTTGTATTCGGGGTGATCCGAAGTATTTTCGAACGGCAGCACCAAAACTATTTCAGCTGCGGTCGTTTGGGCTTGAGTTTCTTGAGGCCGAATTGCTACCGATAAACTAATCGCCAGAACAGCAATAACCGCGGAGACTTTCTTTCGAATCATCAATAAATCCTTCGTTTTCCTTAAATAAATCGAGGCTGGAAACTTCGATGCCCGTATGATAACAGCGGTTGGACACA
>CBFHBI010000444.1:0-3800 GCA_965653755.1 uncultured Blastocatellia bacterium | reverse complement strand
GCGAGCGAGGGATTGCCGACCCACAACTCGACCGTGACGCTCTCGTCGCCGGGGGTATTACAATCGGAATTCGCAGCCCGTCGATGAAACACGACGTCCACAGGATTAATTTGACCAGGATCGGCATTGTCGGGACCTGACACCGGTCCAACCAGCTGAATGTCAGGGCTCAACCACCACGTGCCGGCGGGATCGTGCGTGCCGCCATCGCCGGATATTGCTTCCACATAAAAGCAAGTGTCACCAGCCAGACCAGGATCGTTCGGCATATGAAATCTCCTCTAGAGTAATCAGAAAAGTTTGAGTGATCGTAACGCTCGCCAGAGTATGCTCCCGAAGCTGCGCAGAGTCCAGAATTTATCGGACCTATGAGTCCGATTAGACTAAGACCATTATTAGCGTAAGGCCGCCTTGCGCGTGCTGATCCGCTCCCGCCTGGGTCAAATGAAAAATGTAGCCGTTCCCGGCGACGCCGGTCAGTTTGGCGCCGAAGGTCAAACGGATGAACTGTTGCGAGCTGAGCGGCACTGTTGCTTCGAACCCGTGGGTCGTCGGAAAAGGAAAGGGCGGAAATGGCGGAAACGTTTGAGGCGGGCTGACGATGTGTGCGCCATGAATCGGCAAAACATCGAAACCAAAACCGGGAGCTGTCGTCGCGGGGGCCAGGGCAAATCCAGGGAAGTGCTGAACTCTGGCGGCGACGACGTTATGCAGGTATGAATTTGGGTGCGTGTCTAGTCGCGCGCGCAGCGTTACCGTTTGGGACAAGCCAGGATTGATTGTCGAAACGTTGAACTTGAAGATGCGTGACGGATTGGCGGCGATGTGACAAGGCACGACACAGACGTTATGTTGGGCCGCGTGCGGATCGTCGGGCACGAAAAATGATTGAACGCGGGCCGTCAAGCTGTCTGAGTAGCAACGGGCGACCAGGCATTTGGGCCCCGAACTCTGCGGATCGGTTGACGGCAGGCCCGCCGGCGGCTGCCAGGTGATGTGTTGCGTGGCCGTGCTGCCGTCCGGCGGAATCGCATGACCGACAGATTCTATTAATACCGCGCTGCGTGGCTCGCGCGGCGACATGACCAGTGATGGATTCCCCGCCCAGAATTGGACAGTAATACTTTCGTCGCCCAATGAAACGCAGTTAACTGCCTGACGGTGAAACTTCACCGCCACTACATTGTCTTGTCCGTCGTCGACTTGGTCCAATCCGGAAGTCGCGCCCTTGAGCGCGATGTCGGGACTGATCCACCAGATGCCGTTCGCATCGTGCACGCCTCCGTCACCTGGAACTGCTTCCATGAAAGTGCATGTGTCGGCGGCGAGACCGGAATCGATATTGGACATGGGAAACTCCTTCAGTTGGATTTTCGGTCGAGAGTATGACCGCGCTGGCCAAATGTGTCCAGAATTTTCAGATGCGTTTTCGCTGCACGAGCACCTGAAAAGAAGCCGCCATGCCTGTCGGCAAGATCAGTTCGCGCGCGCCTGCGAGCAGTGCGGCCTTCTCGGCTTCGCTGGCCTCACGCGTAGTTTCCAATTCGTCTAAGAGACCCTCTTCCATGAGGAACTTGTCAAGACGTTGGTGTGAGACAACTGTCAATCCGGCTCTCTCCCCAGCTTCGCGAAGCTGCGTCCAGTCGATTGTGGTAGTCAGATCGCGGGAACCAGGTTGCTGTAACACATCGCCGCTAACTTGATGATGATAAGCTGCGCGCAATGTCCCCTCCCGGCGATATGGAGACTTCAGCAGGGCTTCGCGTTCATCGCCGTAATCAATCGTGATGACGAAGCCACGATCGATCAAGTCCGCTGCATGCGCGATGAAGAGGTCGGCGTCCAGATTAATCTCGGTAATTCGTCCCTCATCGAGATGGATGTTCGCTCGTTCACAATATTCAGCTACCGTTGGTTCCGGATCGCGTTCGACCCAAACGAACTCATTTTTGTGATCGACGCCGACGAATTGTGAACGCAGTATGCCGCCGCGCTTAATCACGCGATGAACGGGAAACGCGTCTATCAATTCATTTGAGAAAACGATTCCGGTTGGAAAGCTAACCTGAAGGTTTGAGCTATCGCAGAATTCGTAAACCTCCTCGAATCCGACGAGATTTGCGGCGGCGCGTTCGCGACCGTCCTCGGTATATTCGTCGATCAGGTAATGAGTCGCCGCGAACACCGCCGGGTAACGCGACTGTAAGGTGCGCAAAACGTCAGCCGCGAATTCGCCAAAGCCGGCGCCGACTTCGATGATCGTCCAACTCGCCGGCGAACCCAATTCACTAAATAATTTTGCGAAGTAGCGGGCGAACGTAATCGCAAATAACGGTGTGCGCTCGGGCGCCGTGCGATAGTCGCCCAGACGGCCGCGGCGGACGATGTCGCGGCGGCAGTAGTATCCTTCGCGCTCATCGTAGAGGGCGGCTTTCATCCAATCGTAAAAGCTGATTGGGCCTTGGCGTCTGATTCGGTCGCGCAGCCGATCAGCCAAATCGCTTGTTTGCGAATCTTCGGTCGCCGTCATTTAGTTGTTGAAATCAATCGCGCTTGGGTTCGCGATCGAGGAGTTGCGTGGTGCTGTCAGTGACGCTGGCGCGCGGTTGCAGCTCGCCGGTGTCGGGACGTTGCCGCCATTGGCTCGCCGGGTTTGCTGCTGGCTGAGGCGGCAACGCTGAAACATGCGCAGAAGGTACTGCAGCCGGGACTTTGTAATTTCCCTGCGCAGTGAAATGCGTAGGCGGCGCGCCCTCTTCAAAGAGGGCCGCAAACAACATACGCAGTGGTCCACCGAGAAAGCAGAGCAGCGCGGCGATGGCGGTGAAGAATTCAAAGAGGTTAGAGAGCCGGCCCGGAGCGAAGCTTGTGAACACGCCGAGGATTGGCACCACCAGGATCCCCAGCAACAAGATTACGACCCCTTGCATCACGCCTTTGAACTTGCGCGACCTGGTCTTTTGACCTGTCTGATAGACCGGCAATATGCCGCCGTGCGCTAGAAGCTGCATCGTACCTTCCATGGCAAAGCCGCAGCGCGAACAGAACCGCATTGAATCAGTCGCTTGTTGCTGGCCGCATCTGGGACAGTACATTGGGGGTTGACCTCAGTCTTTAATCGAAGGCGAATTATGAACGAAGATTGTCCGTATGAGAAGAATCAAAGCGGTCAGTCTGTAGGGGCAGGGCTCGTCCCTGCCCGCGTTCGCTTATAGCGACGGGCGGGGACGAGCCCCGCCCCTACAGTCAATTACATGCTCTCGTTTTCAGGAAATCGCGCGCCTTCAAGTCGTAACATTGGGCGCGCACCAACACATCCAAAAACAGCGACATCAGTTGCATTGGACCACTCGGCGCCATCACAGTTTTCAGCAGGTCTGCGTCATCTTTGAACAATTGAAACGCTCGCGCGCGCGCGCTCCGGACCTCGTCAAGATATGCGATCAATTTGTCTTTCGTTTTTAGAGTCTCAGGTAGCGTCCATTCAAACGGATCATCCCAAAGATTTGCGGTGATGCCACCCGCGACCTGTTCGACAATACGCGCGCTACGCAGGATTTGTTCAGCAACAGGATACAACTGCTGTTGGCTTTCTGAATAAAAAGTGGACGGGTCGAGTCGTTCGATCGCATTGCGCCATCCGGCTTCAAGCCGCTTGAATTCCTGATCGAACCAGGTGATGAACTGATTCATTCTGTCATCTGTAAGGGCAGGGCTTGTCCCTGCCCGTTAACGGTTGGCTCTCGACTGCGCGGGCAGGGACCAGACCTGCCCCTACAGTCTAACCCGCGAGTTTCTTC
>CBFHBI010000443.1:0-3801 GCA_965653755.1 uncultured Blastocatellia bacterium | reverse complement strand
AAGTAAGCCACCGCGAGAATAATCACTTCGCGATGCCGAAATGCCTGGAGGATGTGTTGGGGGCTGGTGACGTGTCTGGCTTGATGCTCCTGGGCCAACTCGTGCTGTAGCCACGCTCACTCGTCGGCGGGCAGCCAATCGGCTTGATGCGGCCAGTCAGTCAAATAAAAGATGGTGATTACGCCAAAGACGATTGCGGGGATGCCTTCGACTATGAACAGCCAACGCCATCCGTGCAGCCCGAGCCAATTAACGTTCAGCAGCAAACCGGACAATGGAGAGCCGATGATATTAGAGACCGGCAGAGCGGCCAGGAACATACCGATTGTCTTGGCTCGATCCTCAGACCGAAACCAATGGCTAAGATAAACAATTACTCCGGGGAAGAAACCGGCTTCGGCGAGGCCCAGCAAGAATCGCAAAACGTAGAATTGGTTTTTCGTCTGCACGAAGCCCATGAGGATGGCCACGATGCCCCAAGAGATCATGATGCGGGCAATCCAACGACGCGCGCTCCATTTTTCTACTAAGATCGTGCCTGGAATCTCGAGCAGAAAATAACCCCAGAAAAAGATGCCCGCGCCGAACCCGAGGATCTCATCAGTGAATGAGAGATCGCCTTTCATCTGCAGCGCTGCATAACCCACATTGACCCGATCGAGGTAAGCAATAACAAAGAGGATGAAGAGGTAAGGCATCAATCGGCGCATGATTCGGCGGCGAGCGCGAGCGGCGATTGAAGTGGTGTCGAGCGGCACAGGATTGAGCGCGAAGCCTATCATTCATAACTAGTAACCTCAAGAGTCCTGGCTCGAGTTCAGCTGTGGGCCAACTTTTCAACTTAGAGAGCGATAGAGCGACAAGAGAAAAGATTTTGTCAGCCTGCGCATGGCATCACCTTGTGAAGATTGCTCCGTGACGAGGGCCTTCTTTTCGAATATTATGTGCAGCGAAATTGGCGGGTTTGAAAGTTTTCGGTAGCGTGGTGAACGAAATAAGATGCGATCCTTTAGTCGCGAACTCTTCGCATAACCAGGAGACCCATGAAGGATTCCAGAAACACACTCGGCCGGCGTATGAGGTGGATTGGCTTACTACTGATAATTGCGGCCGCTCTAGCCATTGTTATTCTACCCGTTTGGATCGTTCAGCCATTCAAGCCTGAAACCCAACGCGGGTTGGCCATCGCCTATGCGATGCGCCGTTGGTCGCCGATTCTAACGATCGTCGCGTTAGTCATTTCCTTTGTCCTGGTTGGTTCGTTGTGGCGGCGCAGTCGTCGCTGGTTTGTGAGAGCGACGCTGATCATTCTGCTGCTGCCCGTAATGGCGGCAACCTGGTTCGCACGCCAGAATCATTTCGAGTGGATGTTTAATCCGCTGGCGCACTCGTCTTATGCGAAAGGGGCCGACGTGTCGTTAATCGCCGACTCTGACATGGTGCTCGCGGTTAATAATCAGGGCGAAGCAGTCGCATATCCGGTGCGATTGATGGCGTATCACCATGTGGTTCAGGACGTGGTGGGAGGCACGCAGATAGTTACGACTTATTGAACGCTCTGTCACACCGGTCTGGTGTGGGAGACAACTGTTGAGGGACGCGTGCTGCATTTTCATCTGGCCGGGATTAACAACCAGAACTTCATCATGCGCGATGATGAAACCGGCTCCTGGTGGCAGCAGGTTACCGGCGAGTCAATCTTTGGACCGAGGAAAGGGAAGAAAATGCAATCGGTTTTTGTCGACGAACTGACTTTCGGACTGTGGAAACACGAACAGCCGCAGGGACGCGTCTTGCGTCCCGATGAGAACATCGAGCGCGCCGGCAAGTATGCGCCTGCGAATTGGGAAGAGCGCATGACTAAAGTGCCGGTAACTACATCGGCCAGTCTCGACAACGCGCTGGATCCCCGCACACTGGTAATCGGCGTCAAGGCCAATGATGTGCCTCGAGCTTATCTCTTTAGCAGCTTGTTAAAGCAAAGCCCGATTGTCGATGAACTTGGTGGCGTTCCGATTATCGTTGTACTCGGAGAAGATCAGAAATCGGTTCGGGCGTTTGCGCGAACAGTCGATGGACGCAAGCTCGAACTTTTTTCTAAGCCAAACTCGGCGCCGCTGCGTTTGGTCGACGCAGAGACGGCTAGTGAATGGGACTTCACGGGCAAGGCAGTCAGCGGCGCTTTGACAGGTAAGCAATTACCGCGGTTGGCGGTGCTGAACGACTATTGGTTTGATTGGAAAACTTACAATCCAAACACCCAACTCTACACCTTAGGTGATCGTTAATAGGAGACTGCTGATGAAAAAATATGCGAAGGATTTGATGGTTGTTTTAGGCGTGATTGTGGTAGTAGCTGCCTCGACTGTTTTGGTGAGAGCGCAGGAGGCGGTGACGATACTCGAAGGTGCGGCGCTGACCAGAGTGGTTCCGACGGGTTTTTATTATCAGGGACTGAGCGCTCCGACCCAGATGCGCAACGCGGCGGCGGCGCGCTTCGGAGAAAAGCGCTATCTGATCGCCGCGCTGGTAGATACGTCCGGGTATGCGGCCGACGTGCGCGCGAAATATGAAGGCTTTTTCATCACCGATTCACCCATTCAGATCAATGGCACTGATTTAAATGTGGGAGCATACGGATTTGGATTCAGCTCTGACGGAAAGTTGCAGATCCTCGACTTAGCCGGTAATCAGATCCTCTCGACAACGACCACCAAGGACAACGAGTTGAAAAGGCCGCGGCCTCTCATGATGGCGAAGGCTGGCGGCGGTTTGCGCTTCTATAACGGAAAAGACTACGTCACGATCGCTCCAAAGTAAGCGCTATGGAGCATATTCGCTACTCAGTCGCCTGCTGCCAAACCGACCTGGCGAACCCGACCGATCGCAAACAAATGCGTGCGAATACGGATCGCATGCTTTCAATGATTGATTCAGCCCTCGCCGGCGCTGCGCCCTTTCTGCCGGTGCGACTGGTTGTCTTTCCCGAGTTTGCGCATTCAGCGCCGGTGTTCGAAACCGCGAAAGAACTCAGGGAGAAACTTGCGATCGAGATTCCTAACGAGCACACCGCGCGACTGCAGCAGAAAGCCAAAGAACACGACATCTACATCCAAAGCGGCTCCATGCTGGAGATCGATCAGAAATGGCCGGGCCACGTTTTCAATGCGACTTGTCTGATTGGTCCACAGGGAATACTTTACAAGTACCGTAAGGTAAACACATGGATTCCTTACGAGGTGCAGACGAGCCCGCACGATCTCGAAGGTTACGATGAGCCGCTGTTTCAGGTGGCTGACACGGCGATTGGAAAACTCGGCTGCGCAATTTGTTATGACTGGTTATTTCCCGAGGCAATGCGCCAGCTTGCGGCTAACGGAGCCGAAGTTCTCATTCGCGTTTCTGCCTACATGGATCCGTGGGGTGCGACTGAACCGATGGCCTGGTGGACCGTAATTAATCGGGCGCGCGCGATTGAAAACATAGCTTATGTGGTCGCCGCTAATCAGGGCGCGAGCCTGAAACACTACCCGCCATATTCATGGCCCGGCGGCAGCCAGGTAATCGATTACGAGGGGCGAATATTGGCGGATGCTTCACCGGGTCCGGGTGAGCGCATCGTAATCGCTCCGCTTGACGTTTCCGCGTTGAGGCACGAACGCCAGACACGGCGTGGTCATCACATGCTGGCGCACCTGCGCACCGAAGCCTACCCGGTTTACCGGGAGCATTTGTACCCACCACGAAGCGACATTGAGGGTAAAGAACTCTCGTACGAGCGGAATAATGAATTGATAGACG
>CBFHBI010000442.1:0-3803 GCA_965653755.1 uncultured Blastocatellia bacterium | reverse complement strand
ACATGCGCGAGGCTGAGCCTCGCGCAAGTTACTCGGATGGCGCATCGGTAAGGCTAGCCTTACCGCCCTGGTGCTGCGGCAGAGCCGCTACAACGGCCCTAATTCCGTCGTCGTATCTCTTCGCCTCTTTTCTCTGAAGCCGTCGACGAAGATGCGCGAGCCTGGCGTGGGAAACTTTTCGGCATACGCGCGATCGACCAATTTCTTCAGACGCTCGCTGCGCGTGAAGATCGGACGCACCTTTATTTGTTTTCCATTTACTTCGATGATCCCACGGGGCTCTTCATGGAAAGTGCGCCACCAACTGCGCGCCTTCAGCGAATATGATCGGACGAAGACGCGACCTTCAACCACGACGGCCCAAATGCCGATGATGCGGTGCGGTTTCGTGCCTGCACGAATACCGAGAATCTTCGCTTCGCGAATCGCAGCCACGATAGGTTTTGGAAATTTCTTCATCGATGCCATTAACCGCAACCCCTCACGGCCAACTCAATCGGCCAACACTGCCACGCGCGCCGGCGCCCCAACCAAATCTCCGTCCTCGTGCAAAGCTGAATGTATCAAAGCCTGGGGCCTGGAGCGGCCCCCAGTGCCGACCATCATCGATTGAAAAATCTCCGCCGGAAGGTCCCAGAGCAATTAATGTGGCTGTGCCCGGCATATAGGCGACCACCGACCGAAAGCCCCTCACACCTTTGACGAGTTGCCACGTCGTCCCTCCATCGCTGGTAACAGCGACGTTATCGATAGCCTCATTCTCCTTCTGGTAATCGCCTCCCACGATCACGCCGTGCTTCTGATCGCGAAATGCGATCGAAAAAATGCCCGATGATTTGTCGGATTTAATTGGTGTGTCGAAGACCTTCCAGTGCAACCCGCGATCACTCGTGTGCAGCACGCGCGCGCGCGTCGCGGAGCCTAAGCCAATCCACGCATCAGCCTTCCCATAAACGGCGATGTTGGTGCCGCTGGCCGCAAAGGCGCCTTCATTCTCCAAAGCCGGCGGTAGTTTGTCCGGCATCACTCGCGCCCAGTTCGCCCCACCGTTTTTCGTAGTCAGGATATCGAACTGCCCGTCGATTGAATCGCCGATGACAATGCCGTGTTTCTCATCCCAGAATGACATCGCGTCAAGAAATCTTTTTGGATCTTCGTTGAGGAATTGCAGCGTCCACGTCATACCGGCGTCTGTCGTTTTGTAGATTCGAGATGCTACGCCGTTGCCGATACTCAAAACGTAGGCTGTCTTTTCATCGATCGAGTCGATGTCGCGAAAATCCAACTTGTCTGAAGTTACGGTTAATTTCTTCCACGACGCGCCACCATCTTCAGTGCGCAAGACCGTGCTGCCGGATCCGCTGGCCCAGGCGACACGATCGTTGACCGCGCTGACCCCACGCAGACGCGCCGTGACGCCGCTGGTTTGCAGTGTCCAGTTTGGCGCGATGAAAACGGCGGCCAGTACGAACGGAAGAAGTTTCATAAGGAGAAAACCTTTTGGCGGCCCAGCCTTCTCCCTTTGGGAGAGGGGATTTGGCGAATCAAACGCCGAGACGACTGTGATCGACCATTAAGCAGCGGTCCTGGACCACCTTGATTCCAGCCTCAGCGAGTTGTTGGGCCACTTCGTCGTGATAGATTCCCAGCTGCATCCAGACTGATCGGGGTTGTGCGGCGATGATGTCATCGACGTGAGGCGGAATGTCCTGCGGCCGCCGAAACACGTTGACCATGTCGATCGATTTTGGAATCTCAGCCAGTCTTCGGTAAACCTTTTCGCCCAGAATTACTTCGACATTGGGGTAATAAACCGGCACGGGAATAATTTCGAAGCCCGCTTCTTGCATGTACTTGGGAACGTAGAAAGCCGCTTGGCTGCTCTGAGCTTCGGTCTTGATGCCGAGCACAGCGATGGTTTTCGTTTGCGAAAGCAGCTCGCCGATTTGTGCAGAGTCGTGGATGAGGTTGTCGCGCCAATTGGAAGTCATGACGCCAGCTTAACGTGACGATCAATCAAGGACAACTGTAGGGGTAGGGCTTGTCCCTGCCCGGCGCTGTGATAAGGAATAAAGGCTTAAGCGAAGACCGGGCAGGGACAAGCCCTGCCCCTACCGACGGAAAGTTAGAAGTTCACTCCGGCAGCAGCGAGGATGGCGAAGATAACTGCCAAGATCGCTTCACCAGCAATCAAGCCCGAGGCGAGCGGTATTCTAAATTCCTTTTCAGTTTGCGGCGAGACACGCGCCCAGATCAATTGCGCCACGCCGCCGAGGACGAACGTAATGATCACCGCCGGAGTGATCAGCATGCCAATGCCCATGGCCGAAGGCGAGGGTACGAACTCTTCCCACCGTTCCGCGAGCAAAGTGAGAATAATTCCAACTGCGCATCCGATCGCCAGACCAATCAAGCATCCCGGTGGCAGGGCCTTCAATCCTTTGGTCAGCAACTCTGCGAAGCCGGCCCACTTCACGCTGATGGGCGCGGACAATCCCTGGTCGCCGATGCCGAATTTATTTCGCAGAATCGGATAAACGATGGCCGTGGCGATTGAGCCGACGGGAGCTGCGATCAGTTGCGCAATTGTCAGATTCCGCGGGTTTGATTTCAGGAGTTGCCCCGCTTTGAAGTCCTGCATCAACGCTTCAGAGGTGACCGCGATCGTGCCGGTGAGCCCACTCGACGACATGTTCACGGGAACGTTTCCGGGCGAGATGAAAGCGAAAATAGCTTGCATCATGTTAGACATCGCGCTGATCGGCCCCCAGTTGGTTTCGCCCAGCACACGCAGGCCGACGAGCATCAATGGCAGCGACAAAATGATGGCGATGAAAGACAGATAAACCGGAATGCCCATGCTGAAGTATTGGACCAGACAAATGATCACCGTCTGGACGATCGAGCCAACGACCACGAACTGCATCGGAAAATCGTTGCGCTGCATCTGGCTGCCCTTCAAGCCGCGAAACGTTTTCACGATCAGGTTCCACTTGAGCGCCAGAGAGACAAGTCCGCCCGCCACCATCAGACCGGTTGCCGGCCACATGACCCAACGCAACGTCGAGGCGAAATCGAGCGCTGTGATCATGCCATGCTTCATCAGAAACGGCGGCAGGATTACCCAACTGATCATTGTCCCGAGTCCCATCGCCAGACAAATGCGAAATCCAACCAGCAAACCCGAACCGAATCCCAGCAGGCTAATATTGAATCCAACACGCATTGCCTGCTGGCCAGGGAAGAACCAATTCTCGCGCACCCATTTCAATGTCGTCGCGGTCATGACGGCCGCGGATGCGAACGTCCCAACCGCGAGCGCCTTTACTGGACCAGCGGAAACTCCGCTCTCGCGTCCTTCGTGTAGCACCCGAATGGTTTCGCCGGCAGCCAATCCGTCGGCGTAAGTCAGGTTCTCTTCGTCGATGTAATGCCGGCGCATCGGGACCGCCAACAAAATTCCCAGTAAGCTGGCGCTGCACAGCCAAAAAAAGATTTGCCAGGTACCCAAATGAATTGGGGGATTGAATGTGCCGCGCGTGTTCAGCATATCGAACGCCGCGAGGAGCACGGCCATGAATGCAGTCTGGCCGGCGCTCGTGCCCATCGTCTGCACGATATTGTTTTCGCGCGAGTTCGTGCCGGCCGCGCGCAGAATCAACACCAGCGCTATGAATCCCAGAAAGGCGGAAACCACCGAAAGGTTTGGGCCAAATCCCAGTTTCAAAACGCAGTAGGGATAAGCGCTGCCAATAATCAACGCGACGATCAATCCAATCACAATCGAGCGCGCGGTCCGTTCC
>CBFHBI010000441.1:0-3804 GCA_965653755.1 uncultured Blastocatellia bacterium | reverse complement strand
CGGGGAGGGCCACGTTGCTAGATGTTCCCTCCCTCACGGTCGGGCTACTGACACGATCTTGGAACAGGAGACAAATTAATGGAGCAACGCACGGTGACGCATCATCGCTGGACGGACATTCCGGAAGAGCCGCTGTCCGAGGTGCTGTCACGAAAATTGATCACCAGCGATCGCATGATGCTCGCACATGTTTATTTGAAAAAGGGCGCGGTCGTGCCGCGGCATTCGCACGAGAACGAACAACTCACTTATATCCTCGAAGGCGGTTTGCGATTTTGGATTGGGCCGGATGAATCGCAAGTGATCGATGTCATGGCCGGCGAGGTGCTCCAGATTCCTTCGCACGTGCAGCATAAAGCCGAGGCGTTGGCAGATACGCTCGACGTCGACATTTTCTGTCCGCCACGACAGGATTGGCTGGATAAGACTGATGACTATCTAAGACAGAAATGAAGGAGGAATAATCCGCAGATTACGCAGATTACGCAGAAGGTACGAACCACGATCGAGAACGTGCGTTTTCTAATCTGCGTAATCTGCCTAATCTGCGGACAATACTTCCGTGGACCTCGGTCTTAATCACAAAGTCGCGTTAATCGCTGCCGCCAGTCGCGGGCTTGGCCGTGCAGTCGCAGAAGAACTGGCGCGTGAAGGCGCGTCACTCGTCATCTGCTCGCGTAAGCCGGAAACAATTGAGCGAGTCGCAAATGAAATTGCTGCAGCAACTGGCGCTGGGGTTTTTGGAGTGGCCGCCGATGTGGCGAATGCAGACGACGTCGCGCGCCTCGTGCAATCAGCCATCGATCGATTTGGCCGCCTCGACATTCTGGTGACGAACTCAGGTGGTCCACCTGCCGGGCCATTCGAAGCGTTCGACATTGAACAATGGGAGGCGGCGACGCGCTTGTTGCTTTTCAGCTCAGTCAATCTCGCGCGCGCGGTTTTGCCGGGAATGAAAGAACGCCGCTGGGGAAGGATACTCAACATTACTTCTATCGCCGTGAAACAACCGGTCGATAACCTGATCCTTTCGAACAGCTTGCGCGCCGGTGTGACCGGATTCGCGCGGACGCTCGCCAACGAAGTCGCGCAATTTGGCATTACCGTCAATAACATCATGCCCGGCTACACGCGCACCGAACGCGTCGAACAACTGGCGAAGATGATGGCCGAGAAGCAAAGCATCACGCCGCAGGAATTCGTCGCGCGCTGGGAGCAGGAAATTCCCATGCGCCGCATTGGAGACCCGCGCGAGTTCGCCGCGCTGGCCGCATTCCTGGTTTCGGAACGCGCCAGCTTTATCACCGGCACGTCGATTCCAGTTGACGGCGGATGGATTAAGGCTTTGTTGTAGCGCAAACTTTTAGTTTGCGATCGCGCGGCTACGCCGCCCGATGTGCGGAAGGCCTTCGGCCTTCCGATAAGGGTTTGATTGTGAGTTGGGCTATGCGCTTGATCAGGGCGAAGCCCTTCAAATGCGGAATGTTATTCGGAAGGTCACAGACCTTCCGCACATCAAGCGGCTAAGCCGCATTCGAAAACTATGGCTTGCATACATCTAGATCAAATCAAAGAAGTAACCCCGAGCGCCGACGGCTGTGAAGACTGCCTGAAGATTGGCGACACCTGGGTCCACCTGCGGCTCTGTATGATCTGCGGTCACGTCGGCTGCTGCGATTCATCAAAGAACAGACACGCGACCAAACATTTTCAAGCGACGAACCATCCGATCATCAAATCGTTCCAACCGGGCGAAGACTGGGGCTGGTGCTACATCGACGAAGAGATGTTTGATGAGTTGTGAGGGAAGGATGGGCTGCTAGATAAAGAGGTCTGCGGGAACGTGAAAGTACTCGGCTAATGCGCGCGCGTGAGTCTTGCTAATCCCCCTCTTTCCGTTGAGGACTTCCGAAGCGACGCCCTTGGAACCAAACACTTCCCACAAGTGAGTTTGCTTTACTTCGCGCGACTCCATTAGATGTTCTAGGACTTCGAGAGGAGTTGCATCTCTTGGCTTGTAATATCGCTCTTCAAAATCTTCTACCAACTTGGTGAGTAGCTTCAGGAGTTTCTCTTCCTCTGCTGAAAGAGACTCACCTTTGTCCATCAGGGTCTCGATAACTTTCAGCATGCGCTCATTCTCTTCTTCAGTTTCGATAATCACTGGCATCGCTCGAGACAAAAGTTTCTTGTAACGTGTCGGATCAATTATTGCCATGTTCAATCAGAAAAGTACTTGCGGTTGATTCGCTCGACTTCCGCATGAAGCTCTGTCATATCCGGCATTGTTAACTTGAGTGTGAGGTCGATGACTCGTTGTTCGCCCGGCTCTGGGAGATTTGCCAAGGCGTCCTCTAAAGTTGTCTGATAGCGTGCGCTAAACTCCTCGATCTCGTCCACCATGTTTGTCGACATTCGCGCTGTTAGCTCAACTATCCGACGAAAGTCATCGTCAACATCAACGTTCTTGAAATCAAGGGACCACTCAATAGCTTCTCGATAAAGGCTCACCAGTTTCTTTCCAACATAGACGATTGCTTCCGGATCGCCAGCAACTCCCGGCGGACCCAATGCCTCTTGAAGCGCAACATTAATACTCGTCTCAAAAGTAGGAATCAGACGGCCCAGCTCGCCGGATTTCCTTCTCAACCAGGAAAAGACTTCGAACTTTTCGAAATGCTCGCCTTTGCCAAAAGAGATTTGATAATTGAGATCCAGGCGCATCTGCTTAGCCTTGGCTATTTCCTGACTAACGATTTCACTAAAGAGTCGGTATTCCCAAAGGATTGGACGGTCTATTACCATTCGGAGCGCGTTCCCTCGTAGATCACCCAACGATTCAGGAAGACCACTAACATCGAATCTCCGTCGTATTTGTAAGGAATCCAAGAACAGGTAGGCTAATTGTTTTCGTAATGTAGAAGTGATTTCTTCAGCTCCCTCGAAGGGAAACACCCACACACCCTCAGAATCCAAGGAAGTAACGAACTCAAACACTTTTGGAGAGTCAGCTACTGCGGAGAAGTCTCGCTCAAGGTTTCTTTTCCATTCCGACATGACTTCAAGGATCGATCTCTGAACGAACGCATAAATCGGAATACCTTTCGCCCGGGCCCTGAGATATTCCATGTTCGTCACTGATTTCCCTTGATCATTTACGGAGCCGTATCTGCCACCTACGATCAAAACCAAGAGATCAGCGCGCTCATCCACCGCCTTTAGACAGTTCTCTATGGCGTTTATCGCAGGCTGAACCGGAAATGAATCAAATTCAGAGACCAAAGCCTCGTATCCCAAAGACTCAATGAACCCTTTGAGAGTCGCGCGCACTTGTCTGAGGTCGTAACAAGACGAACTGACAAATATTGTAGGGACACTTGCCATCGCTTAACAATGCTTCACTTACGGTCGGACGACTGCCCGGTACTGGATTCGTCCAGCAACTCTTTCAAATATCGCTGCCAAATCTTAGCGATGGTGTGCGTCCCATGGCCGCGGGTGTCGGCGCTGATTGGAATCATGACGAACTTGCCGCGCTTTACGCGTTTGATTTCGCGTTCGATGATTCCGAGTTCCGGTGGGTTGATGAAATCATCGGCCGAGTTGACGGCGATGAGCGGCGCTTTGATTGATTCGAGCTTAGGAGACGGATTGTATTCGCGCGAGGCGTCGAGTTGATAAATCAGATCGTTCGCATCGAGGCGCGCTACGGGAGCCTTGAAACGATCCAGATAAAATTTCTCCGCCGCTTCACGCGTCGGCGCCTGACTCTGCCAGTACAACGGCGCGCTGCCGGCCAATAAT
>CBFHBI010000440.1:0-3806 GCA_965653755.1 uncultured Blastocatellia bacterium | reverse complement strand
TACATCCAGTGACGCCGCTTTGGAGCGGCAAATCGATGCCAGTTTAGAGGTTATGCGACAACCGACAGCAGCGAAGATTTTCGTAGTCTTGAACTTCCCTAATAGTGCGGACGGGAGGAAACGTTGCGAGAGAAGATACCTCATCACGATACAACGACGAATCGCTCATCAACGCGACACGGGAATACATCGCGCCGGGATGAAGCCCTGAAAAAACTCGCGTCGCGTACCCAATCCGAGAAGATATCAGCGTCGCGACCTCGGCGCAAAAGAGATCAAAAGTCTTCAACCGTCGTTGGTTTCGAATTCAAATCTGCGGTGATGCTCGCGGTGGATGCCGCATTGATCATTGTTCCCGGCTGGGTGGTGTGTCACATAGATGTCGATGTGGGGACTCGGGTTTGCGTGTGCTTTCTGGCGGTGGTTAGTGTGATCGGAAAGCATGTCGTGCCGCTGTTTAGGAGCAGGAAGTAATTGATCAGAAGTCCCAGGAGGTATTCTGAAAAAATGAACTCATCGAGCCATGAGCACAATCGGCCGAAGGCTAGATCAGGAGAGGTGTCGAGCCAAAATGTAATCCGTCCCACAGCATTGCATGAGCAATGGAATAGTGTCTTGTTTGAAAAGTTAAAGACTCTAATCGCCCGGCCGGAAGGGTGGTTAGCAGTTGATGCCTACAATCTGCTTGGTGAATGTCAGCTTGAGTTGGAAGCCATATGCTGGGATCGGCTGAAATCTCCGGCGCTGACGCTCAGCGAATTTGAACCGTTTCTTGCGTTGGTGAAGAAGGCTCACAAGCAGGGCTACTTTGGTCTTGAGTTGGCAGAAGCCACCAAGACTCTAGACAAGTTCCTTGAGAGGGAGAGAATCGAGAATTACCTGCCTCAGCAGAAAGACTCATCCGCACTTAAGCTTCAGTGGCGCGGACGGTCCCGACTTAAAGTTCAGTCGTATTGGAAGGCGCGGCATCTCATTTATGAACTAAAGGATTATTTTCATCTCATCAACGACAAATACGCCCGACGTATTGAACGCGAGGGACTGCAGGTACACGAGATACTTGCAGAAATCGAGACCAGATGGAGGAATTCCGAAGACCTGTCAGCAGTTGACAAGCCAATCCTCCGAGAGATGGTCCTGTTCAGCAGTTGTCGCGGCAACGAGTATCGGCAAAAAAATCAACATGAGGACGCCCTGCAAGTCTTTCACTCACTGTACTCTTTTACCAGGAAGTGTTTGGTTGGCGGGAGTGCTCGGTGTGACGGTACTTTGGCGACTCTCTTATATCACAAGTCGGTTGCCCTCCGTGGACTCGAGAGGCTCACCGAGGCGCAGGAGACGTTTCTTGAAACGATCGATCAATTGCTTCAACGATCCCAAGCACGAAGCAAAACAAGAGACATCAACGACGCACTATTTACGGCCAGGCGTGTTGGCATGTGTCTGGGCCTTGGATTCGGCAAAATTAGTTTAACGCGAGGTGAGCTCGGGAGATCGGAAAATGCGATTCGTACGGCCCGCGCACTGCTTGCGACGAGCAATGATCAGTTGGTATCGGCTTATCTGGACTTGTTGCTTGGCAGAATCGTACGTTGTCGCGCTGGAACGAAACGGGAAAAGGAATTGCGCGAAGCCCGCGCATATATTGAAGCTTCGAGTAAGGTATTTAAAAGGCTGAACCATTGGCGTTACTTGGCCAGCGCGGAGAGAGAATTGGCACTAACAGACCAAGCCTCGAACCGATATCAACAGGCAAACGAGAGTGTCAACAAGGTAGAGAGGCATGCCAGGTTAGTCAACGATTGGAAATGGCTCGCAAACGTGGCGATCCAACGCAGTCGGATTGCCCGAGGCGAAGGAAGGCGATTGCTAAGCGCGGTTCGCCGCGGCCCTGCAGAGGCTCCTTCCGCGCGGGAACTGGCGGAAGCCAGAAGTCATTTTGAGCAGGCTGGCAAACACGCACAGGAAGCCATTGCCAACGCTGACAGAAGCCAGTTGCTCTTGCCCAAGGTCGACGCACTAATGGCGCGCGGACAGGCGCGTTTCGACTTGGCAGACCTGGAATTAACGGCGGCGAGGCTGTCACGGTCCGCGGCGAATCCTCAGACGGCCGAGGATTTCGCTGCGCTGAGGCAGGATTTTGAGCAAGCCTTAAAATTGCTCAACGGTGTAGACACGAGGCGACGTGTGTCTACTGTCTCGCGCAATCCAAAGATTGAGGCCGTCTGTGTACTTTACCGGGCCCGGTGTTTTGTCAAAGAAAATAATCGCGCCGCCGCGGATGACTGTTTCGATGAATGGAAAAACCTAGAAAGAGAAGTTGAGCACGGATGGGTGCGTGAACTTGCAAGTGATACGCAGGCCGAGATTACAAAGATGTACGGCAATTTGGTGTTCAATGCGGAGGTCGAAGGTATTACGTATAACGACCTGGTGCAGCGTCTGCGAGACTGGGCCTACATCCAAGCCGATCGCCAAGCTAAAGGAAACCAGCGGCTTATCGCGCAAATACTCGGGATCTCGCGAGCAACGCTGTATCAGTGGAAGATCACAACGAGGAACACAAGAAGGGGAGGTTGATCCAGATTGGAAGCCGATTTTCGATCGGAAGATTCTGACAGTTCGTTAGGGTCGCTGGCCCAGAGGTCCTATATTTATTACGATCCTGAGCGCACGGACTATTCGGTTTCATCTCACGAACTGGAACAGTTAGAGAACTTGGGACGCAACTTATGGAAGGAATTTTTCCTCGTCTCCTGTCCCACGGGCCTGGCCTTCGCGCTTCATGGCATTGAAAGTCTATCCACTCAGACGGTATTCCATCTCACGTTAGGCATGTTTCTTGACCTGTTGTTAGGAATTGTCGGATTGGCCCTGTCTATATGTTTCGCGGTGCTGTGGCGACGCTACCACTGCCAGTCTGGTAATCTCATCGCTACAATCAAGGCCAAGCCAAGACTCCGGATCTTCGCAGAAGACCGTAAAGCTCTCATACTCAGTCACCCCTACAACGTTCCGATGCTTCCCTTCAAGGATGATAACTGAATTCTTATTTTTACCGGCGGAAGATGCGAACGTGAGTCGTTAGTGCGATAATGTGTCGAAGCTTTCCCGCATCATCAAAATATTTTTCCGAGGTTAGTTATGAAACGTTTCTTTGCTGTTTCGTTTGTCGCCCTGCTTGCGTTCGGCTCCGCGTTTGCGCAGGAGCGGCGCTTTACGATTGACGATTTGTTGAAGGTGCGGCGCGTCGGCGATCCGCAGGTTTCGCCAAAAGGCGATCTGGTGGCGTTCACGATTACCGACGTGGACAAAGTTGCCAACAAGAGTATGACGCAGATTTATCTGGTGCCGCTCAGCGGTGGCGAACCGCGTCAATTGACCAACGATGAGCATTCGTCAAACAGTCCGCGCTGGTCGCCCGACGGCGAGAAGCTGGCGTTCATTTCGGCACGCGACGGAGAAGATCAAATTTGGACCATCGATATCTCCAGTGGCGCGCTGAAAAAGATCACAAACATCTCCACCGGCGCCGGCGATCCGGTCTGGTCGCCCGACGGCAAATGGTTGGCGTTCGCCTCCGATATTTATCCCGAATGCAATGACGACGCCTGCAACAAGAAACGCGCCGCAGAAGTCGCGGCCAGCAAGGTGAAGGCACACGTCGCGACCCGCCTTTTGTATCGTCACTGGAAATCCTGGAAGGACGGCATGCGCACGCACGTGTTCGTTGTTTCTGCGGCGAGTGGTGAGGCGAAGGACATGACGCCGGGTGATTTCGATGCACCGCCATTCAGCCTTGGTGG
>CBFHBI010000439.1:0-3810 GCA_965653755.1 uncultured Blastocatellia bacterium | reverse complement strand
GGTTAAAGCGCAACTCACCTCTTTGATCCATCCGCTGACGCGGATGGTACGGACACGGGGCGGAGCGACTTGGTAAGACGCAGATGCCGAAAAATCTCTAAGTGAAGGACCGAGTAAGATGAAGTACCAACTTTCGAATGATGCGCGGCCACAGGCCATGACGTTGTTGCTGGCGGCAATCCTTTCAATCGCGCTTTGGTTTATTCCCTTCGCCGAGATCTTGAGCTATCCGTTTCGCATCTTCGTCACCTTCATCCATGAAGGCGGCCATGCGTTAGCTGCGCTCGCAACCGGCAACTCAGTTCAGAGTTTGAGTGTCGCGATGAACGGCAGCGGCGAGACTTACACGACGCAAGGCGGCGTCATCTCACAGATGATTGTTTCCAGTGCTGGATACGTCGGCGCCATGACTTACGGAGCGACGTTGCTGGTTCTGATCCGGCGTTCAGTCGCCGCGCGTTTGGTGCTGGTTGGATCGGCCGCGATAGTGTTTGCTCTGACAACCATCTTCGGAGTCGTTAAGCCACTGATGGCCGGCACGTGGGGTTCCCTGGGCGGTCTTCCCTTCACTCTCGTCGCGGGCATTGTGATATCCGCCGGCTTGTTTGCGGTTGCGCGATTTGCGTCGGCGCGCGTCGCGACTTTTTTGGTCAGTTTCCTCGCGGTGCAATGCGTGCTGAACGCGCTGCTTGATTTGAAAACTGTCTTCTTTCTGTCGTCGCCGTTTGCCACCACGGTCCCAACGGATGCGCTCAACATGGCGAACGCCACGGGCATTCCCGCCTTATTCTGGTCGGTGCTTTGGATTGGACTTTCTGTTTTGATTCTCGCCGTGGCGGTGAGGCAATACATCGGTTCGCGCCGATCCTCGCTGGGCGGCGCGTCCGGCCTTGCTTTGAGCAGTGGCGCAACCGCGTTTTCCATGCCTGCGCTACCTTCGGCGTCTGGCCAGGTTCATTCCGACAAATCGCTGTAGCTGCGCGTTTAGAGTTCAAGCTTCAGCTTGTGATTTCTCAGCCGTGGCAAGCTTAAGCTTGAACTCTGAACTAAGCCCACTCTCGCCTTGCCTAGCTGGGATCGGGATCGTATAATCTCGTTTCTCTCGGATCTTCGGATTGCGTTATCCGGTGGGTTTTGGCCCACTTTTTCTTTTGGGCGAAAGTCCGCAACCGCCTGCGGTAGCGGGCGGTTGATCTCGGTGAAGGTAGCTTTTAACTTAAGGTTAACCACCCGCTACCGCAGGTGGTACTGACCCGGGATCATGGAATCAGGTTCGGTCGCAGAGCGCATCAAGGAGATTGCAGAGCAGGCGGCGATCGACCACGGACTCGAATTGGTTCACACGGAAGTTGCCGGGCCCGAGAACAACCCGATAGTTCGAGTGTTCATTGATAAACCCGGAGGCGTGACTCACGACGATTGTTCTGACGTGAGCACGCAAATTGGCACGGTGTTGGACGTCGAGGATTTTATTCACTCGGCCTATACCCTGGAGGTTTCGTCGCCAGGGCTCGAGCGCGGGCTATACAAGGCTGCTGATTATGAACGGTTTGCTGGAAGCGCCGCGAAGATCAAGACGCGAACCGCGATCGGTAACCAACGGAACTTTCGCGGCCGGATAATTGGAATCTCCTGCAACAACGTGGTCTTTGAAGACCGGACAAACGGCCGAGTCCAGATACCTTTGGAGTCGATTGCCAAAGCGAATTTGGAAGTTGATGTGGAAAGTGAATTTCATCAGGCACGCACACACGAATCGACCGATAGAGATTTGATTAGAAAAATTAAGAATTAAGGCGCGCACGATGCGCGCGCACCGCCGACAGGATGCCGGCGTTCCAAGATGAGCACAAGCATTGCGCAAAACATTGAAGCCCTTTGCCAGGAGCAAGGCATCGATCGCGATCTGGTAATCGAAGCGATCAAGGAAGCCGTACGCGCCGCAGCCAAGAAACAGTTTCGCGGCGGTGAGGACATTCAGGTTGATTGGACGCCTGAGGCCGGTCTGGAATTGTCTGCTTCGAAGGTTGTCGTCGAAGCGGTGCAGGACGCCTCGACCGAGCTTTCGATCGAAGAAGCCCGCGAACTCGGCGGCGACGAGGTCGAGGTTGGCGACGCGCTGCTATTGCCAATGCCGATGGAGGAACTGGGCCGCATCGCGGCGCAAACAGCGAAACAAATTCTTTTCCAGAAGGTCCGCGATGCCGTTCGTTCGAATGTTTACGAGCAATACATCGATCGCGTTGGCGAACTGGTCAACGGCTTCGTGAAACGTTTCGAGCGCGGCAACATGATTGTCGATCTCGGCAACCTCGAAGCGATTCTGCCGCGTTCACAGCAGTCGCGCGGCGAACAATGGAACCAGGGCGAACGCATTCGCGTCGTCATCACCAACGTCTCAAAAGAATCAAAAGGGCCGCAAATCGAAGTCTCGCGCACTTCGCCCGAATTGCTCGAGCGTCTGTTTGAAATGGAAGTGCCGGAGATTTACGACGGCACAGTCGTCATCAAATCTTGCGTGCGCGAACCCGGCGAGCGCGCCAAGATTGCCGTGGTTTCAAATGAACGCGATGTCGACCCGGTCGGCGCCTGTGTCGGCATGAAAGGCTCGCGGGTCCAGGCAATCATCAGCGAACTGCGCGGTGAAAAAATCGACAACATTGAATGGTCCGAAGAACCTTCGGTATTTGCAGCGAACTCTTTGTCGCCGGCGAAGGTCAATCAGGTGCGCATCACTGATATCGAAAATCGTCAGATGGAAGTGATCGTCAACGAAGACCAACTCAGTCTGGCCATCGGCAAGCGCGGACAGAACGTGCGGCTCGCGACCAAGCTGGTCGGTTGGAACATCGACATCCGCAGCGAAGAAGAATTGAAGAAGGAAGTCGCCGAAGCGATGGGCGCGATGATTGCTTCGGGTGCGCCGGTGCCGTTGTCGGCAATCGAAGGCGTCAACGCCCAGCAGGCCGAGATCCTGGCCGAACACGGCGTCAATGACATCGATGGTCTTGCGAGCACGACCGTTGACGATCTGGTTGAGTTCCTCGACGTCAGTCTCGACGAAGCGGAACACATGCTGACCGCTGCGCAGTCTGTGATCGCGCTGCGCAATCAGAATTTGCAGCCCTCGACTGAAGAAGAAGGGTCCCCTGAGACTGAGAGTCAAATGGACCAACATGCAGCCTCAATCGAGATGGATCCGAACGCCGCGCCGGCTGATGTCGAACCAAACGAAGAGATGATCGCTGCCGGTTACGATGAAGCAGTCGAAAAAGGTGTGCCCTCGATCGCCGAACAAACGATCAGAGCGGAAGACTCGGCGGATCCGGTGGCGCTTACTGAGGCCGATCCGATGACCGTCGATGAATTAGTTTTGCAGGAAGCGGGACGCGATCTTCGTCCCGACGTCGTTACGCCGGCGCCTGATGCGCCGGTGGGCGTCGATCTCGAAAAAGTTAGAGCCGCCGCGGAGGAAGAGACATCCGCCGCGCCGGCCGCAGAATCTTTCGCTCCGTCATCCGACGACGTGGCCGCGACGGACGAAAGCCAGGAAGAAGAGAAGCGATGAGATGCTTCTGACGCGGCCAAACATTTTCTGCGCACGCACTGAGCGTGCGCCTCGCCTGCGAGCCTTTTCGTAGCAGCGCTCTCTGAGACTGTCTGCGAACGGTTCGAGGCAAAACGTTCGCCAGCAGCAAGGAGCGCATGTCAGCAGTTACTTCAAAAGTCCGCCTTTACGATCTCGCCAAAGATCTGAAGATCGACACCAAGCGCCTTATCGAAGAGGTGCGGCGCGAGGGTGTCGATGTC
>CBFHBI010000438.1:0-3816 GCA_965653755.1 uncultured Blastocatellia bacterium | reverse complement strand
GGCGTGCACGGCACAAACCGCGGCCGGCCCATTGTCAGCAGACCTACGTTCATCGGATGAAAAGCATCAACGTCTTTCAGTGGGTCGATGGTTTCTATGATCGCTGCATCGTCAATCTGTTTCGGCAAAGGCAACTGCACTAGAACCCCGTCAACCTCGTCCCGCGCGTTCAGTTGCTTAACCACAGACAACAGCTCGCCGGTGGTCGTCGCCTCAGGCAGCGGCACATGTTCCGAAGCAATGCCGACCTCTTGGCACGCGCGGACCTTGTTGCGCACGTAAACAGCTGAAGCCGGATCGTCGCCAACCAACACGGCAGCCAGACGCGCGGTCAGGCCTCGGTCTGTCTTCAAAGCGGCGACTTCATCGGCCACTTCGCGCTTGATCGCCTGCGCCGCGGCGCGGCCGTCAAGCAATTCGGCGCGATAAGTTTCTTTGGCGATCATCGCGGCCATCGTAACATAGAAAGTCACGTCCACTTGCGGATGAAAAGACAGAACAACTAAGCTCTGCTTCTATCGATTGATTAACAAAGCGCCATCTTCAATGACAACTACTCAAAAAATATTCAGTTCATTATTCAGCCTCACGCTTTTATGTACGTTCGCCTGCGGTCCCCGACGCCCCGCGAATGAAAGGCGCTTTCCGCTCCAGGGCAAAGTCATCGCCGTTAACAAAGATGAACGCACCGCGACGATCCAGCATGGAGACATCTCCGGCTACATGCCTGGCATGACTATGCCGTTCAAGATCAAGAACGATGGCGACTTGCAGATGATGAAACCTGGCGACGAGGTAACGGCTACGTTAGTCGTTACCGACATCGATTCGTGGCTGGAAGTCACGGCGATCGTTGAGGGCGGATCGCCTTTGACGCCGACGGCCGCGGTTCCCGGCGAACCAAAACCCGGCGATGAAGTTCCCGATTTTCAATTGATCAATCAGGACGGCAAGCGCATACACCTTTCGCTGTATAAGGGCACCGCGGTGGCGCTAACGTTCGTGTACACACGTTGCCCGCAGCCGGATCAATGCACGCTCATGAGCACGAACTTCGCGGCTATCGATAAGGCGCTGCAAGCGCACCCTGATGTTTATGCGAAGACGCATCTACTGACAATTAGTTTCGATCCTGATTACGACACGCCCAAAGTCATGCGCAGCTACGGCGCATCGCACACCGGCCGATACTCAGATGAAACGTTTCAGCATTGGGAGTTCCTCACCGGCTCGCCCGTTGAAGTCAAGGGCATCGCTCAGTTTTTTGGGCTGCGTTATTTTCACGATACATCCAGCGGCGATGAGCAAGTCATTCACTCGCTGCGCACCGCAGTTATCGATCCGAATGGCAAGCTGGTTAAGTTGTATCGCGGGAATGAATGGAAGCCCGATGAAATCGTTCAGGACTTGGGGGCGCTCGCGCAAACCAAGTGAGTTTGATCTCCTTGCGCTTCTAACCCTTGAGTTTTTTGACTTCTTCCGTCAGCACCGGCACGGCTTCAAAGAGATCGCCGACGATGCCGTAGTCGGCAATATCGAAGATGGGAGCCTCGGGATCTTTGTTGATGGCTACGATGGTCTGCGAATTTTTCATGCCGACGAGATGTTGAATCGCACCGGAGATACCGATGGCCACGTAGAGTTTCGGCGCCACGGTCTGGCCTGACGATCCGATTTGCCGATCGATTGGCAGCCATTCGGCGTCGCAAATTGGACGCGACGCCGCGAGGTCTCCGCCCAGCGCCTCAGCGAGCTTTTCCGCCAAAGCCAGGTTGTCTTTGCTCTTAATGCCCCGGCCCACGGCGACAATGATATCTGCTTTGCTGAGATCTACGGCTTGCTTCGCTTCCTGAAATGGCGCTTCGGGTTTCATGCGCGGCTCGGCGACTTCAACCTTCATCGATTCGACCGGCGCGCCGCTTCCCTTCGCCGCCTGGTCGCCACGAAAAGCTCCTGATTGGAACGTCACGAATGTCGGCGGCTCGCCTTCAGACACCACGTCGGCATCCAGTTTGCCCAAAAAGATTCGCCGGGTGAACGTCGCTTTGCCGTCCGCGACGTTCATGCGAATGCAATCGCCAATCAGTCCTTTGCCCAATCGTGCCGCAACTTTCGGCGCGAAGTCGCGCGCGAGATAAGTGTGCGACATTATCACGTAGGAGGGATTGGTCGCCCGAACCACTTGCTCGAGCCCGTCCGCGTAAGCATCGGGAGTGTATTCGTTAAGCTTTTCGTGCTCCACGGAAATTACTTTTTCCAGATCGTAAGCGGCGATTTCATTTGCGATCGAAGCAGAACCGAGCACTACGGCCGACGCCTTCGCACCTATGTCGCTGCCCAGTTTTTGCGCCGCGGCAATGGCTTCGAGCGAAGTCTTGTTCAGCGTGCCGCTCTTGTGTTCGATGAAAATAAGAATTCCGTCGCTCATCACGTTGCTCACGAACTATGTTCGGCTCATGGCTTTCAGCGCACTCACGAACTTGTCGTTCTTCATGAATCGCTGAAACGAATCGTCTGTCCAGGGGTCCGGGAACTTCTCTCCCTGAATCATGTTCTCTTTGAATTGGAATGCCTGCTGAAGAGATTTGATGGCGTTGTCCACATCGTTCATCTCCGCATAAGTGCAGGCCATGTTGTAATGGAACATCGGGTACTTTGGATCTTTTGAAAGACCGTAGTCGAATGTCTCTTTGGCTTTCTTCAAATCACCCGAAATGCCATATGCCATGCCCAGGTTATCCACCATCACCCGCCAAAGACTCTGGCCCAATGTACGATTCGCCTTTTCCCGATCCAGCGCCTTTTGATATGGTCCGGTTGCCTTCTTGTAATCACCAGCCAGAAAAAGCGCGCTTCCCTGCTCCAGAAGCTTGCGCGTTTCAGGATCGCCCGCCTTCAAGTCGTTTGCGTCTTGCGCAAAGACTGCCGCACAAACCACGAGCAACAACGCGAATGTGAGTAGCGGAAGTGAGCGTTGCATCAGGTGTCCCTTCAAATGATTCTGGCCTCGGTGCGCAGTTTCTCTGCCAGCTCAACCGCGCCCTTCTTCGCGTCACCGCCGCCGAGAAACTGCGTCTGCTTTGATTTCTGGGGCAGATAAATTTTTTCAATTCGCTGGTGCGAAGGCTTGCCAGCAATGTCTGCGTTGGGCGCAACTTCCTTAATCTCTTTTTTCTTCGCGGCCATGATGCCTTTCAACGTCGCATAACGAATCTGGCTGATGCCGGATTGAATTGTCAGCAAGGCGGGCTTCGGCATCGTGTACCACTGATACCAGCCGCTTTCGAGTTCGCGTTTCACTCGCAGCTGTTCGCCGCTCGCGTCGATTTCGATGACGATGGTCGCATGCGGCAGGCCGAGAATCTCAGCCAGAATCACGCCGGTTTGCGCGTAGCCGTAATCGTCCGATTGCAAACCGGTCATCACAAGATCCGCTTGCTCCTCGCGGATTGCTTCCGCCAAAACTGAAGCAGCAGCGAACGGAGAAAGGTGCACCGTCGTTTCGCCGACGACGTGAATGGCGCGATCGGCGCCGCGCGCCAACGCATCCTTGATCACGCTCTTGGCGCGTTGCGGCCCCATCGAAACGACGACAACTTCGCCGGCGCCGACTTTCTCTTTTATGCGCAGAGCCTCTTCCAGCGCGTAACCATCGGACTCGTTGACTTCAAAAGACAGATCGGCTTCCTCGATCCAGGTCGAATCTTTGTTGATGCGCAGGATCGCGTCCTTATTCGCAACCTGCTTCATGAGAACGAGAATCTTCATGAATGATTCATTGATTCATTTACTCATTGATTCAATTGGTCGTTTCGC
>CBFHBI010000437.1:0-3817 GCA_965653755.1 uncultured Blastocatellia bacterium | reverse complement strand
GAAGCTAAACAAATATCTCCTGATAACGGCAATGCTGATCTCTGTCGGCGTCGCTGTGTCGTCGTTATCGTCAACCGCGACCGCAAACGACTTCGACCTCATCGCTCCTCAAACTGATCCCTCAACTTCACTCTCACGCGGCCGCGCGTTGCTCAAACAGGGCCACGCCGACCAAGCTTTGCCGCTGCTTGAATCCGCCTTGACTGCGTTCACCTCGACGAACAATGCACGCGGAGTCGCCGCGGCTGAAGATGCGATCGGCGATCTGTACATGATTCAGGGACAATACAAAGTTGCGCTTGAGCATTACAAATCAGCGTATCAATCGTTCGGCGTCGCCAGCGGCAAGGATCAGACGGGAGCATCGGCGGCGAACAATGTCGCCGGCCGGGCGAATGCGACCGCCGGAGCGGCGACTGAGAGCGCCACGCGCACGCTGGATAACGGTTTCAACGCGAATCTGATGCTGGCAAAAATTGGCGACACGAATTATCGGCTGGGCCAGATGTCCGAAGCGAGTAACGCTTATTTTCAAATGAATGTCAGCAAGCCTGAGAGCGCAGCGGCCAAAACCACTCGGCGTCTCGGCGGACTGGGTGGAATCGGCGGTAGCATCTTGACGGGGCGTCCTTCGATCGAAGTTCCGACGACGAGCGCGATCGGTCTGCTCGAAACGACGAAGGAACTCGAGGAGTATCGCAAGGCGATCGTGTACATGACTTTTGAACTTGGGATGGGCCGGATCGCCTTCGCGAATAAAGATCTAGAAACCGCGCGCAAGCATTTTCAGAATGCCCTCGACGCAGGCAGCGGCGCGTTGCCGGTCGTGGCCAAGCTGGGCCAGACGCGCCGTTTTCGCGCGGCAGCGCGCACCAGTTTGGGCGACGTGGCCTTGCGCGAAGGCCGTTACAAAGATGCGGCGAAGATGTTCGCCGACGCGGCGGAAGGCGCGAAGAAAGACGAGCGGCTCGATCTGACGTGGCCGGCGCAGAGAGGTTTGGGCCGTAGTCTGTGGTTGCAAGCCGCGCAGGAAAAGGACGGCGCGAAGATGCGCGAGCAGGCGCTCAACGCCTATCGCGATGCGCTGAAGACGATTGAAACGATTCGCGCAGGAAGTCTGCGCGCAGATGAATCGCGCACCACGTTTCTCGCTACGACCGAAGACGTTTATGGCGAGGCCTCGAGCGCGTTTGCCGAGATGGCCCTGTCATACTCGGGAGCGGTAACGATCTCATCGAATGGCGCCTTATCCGGTAAAGCGCTCGATTACGCCGCCGAGTCTTTTCGTATTGCCGAAGCCGGCCGCGCCCGTTCGCTGCTCGACATGCTCGGCGAAGTCAACGCGCAGATTACGGAAGGCGTGCCTACTGATCTGCTGAAGAAGAAACAGGACAACCTCGATCGGCAACAGCAGATCGCCGAGCAACTCACGGGCATTGCTTTATCGGGAGATTCAAACCAAAAGCCGTCCGATCTCGAAAGCGAACTCGACAAGCTGCAGACGGAATTCGATCAGATCGAAAATCAGATTCGCACAGCGAGTCCGAAGTACGCCGCGTTGACTGGCGGGCAGCCGTTGACGCTGGCTGACGTGCAGCAGAAGGTCCTCGATGAGAATACTGTGCTGCTCGAGTACCAGCTTGGCGTCGACAATTCCTATTTGTTCGCCGCCACCAAATCCGGTGTTTGGCTGCTTAAGCTGCCACGGCGCGCGGACATTGATAAGCTGGCGACGGATTTTCGTGCTCAATTAATTCCGCCGAAGCTGCAACGCCGCATCGTGGGCATTGACGTAGCTTCGGATCAGCAGCGCGGTTTGGGCATCGTGCAAGGCCCGTCGGAAGATTTGCCGCCATTCGTAGCGGCGTCGAATGCGCTCTACAAAGCCGTCGTCGAGCCCGCGGCGTTGCCGGTAATCGGCGACAAACGAATCCTCGTTGTCGCTGACGGCGCATTGAACTACATCCCATTCGAAGCGCTCGTCAAGAACAGTGACGGCGCCGATTACGCATCACTGAATTACCTCGTGAAGACGAACGAGATTGTTTATGCTCCGTCGGCGTCCGTGATTGCCGCAATTCGTCAGAACTCGGCGGCGGCTTCAGGGAAGTCGATGCTGGTCGTCGCCGATCCGGTCTTCAGCGCCGACGATCCGCGCGCGAAGGGAAATGCCGCTGGGTCCTCCTCGGGCGAGACGCGCGGTCTCGGCCTCGGCCTGGAAAGCGCGGTCAATGACGTGGCCGGCAATTCTGAGCCATCCACGGGCGGCTTGCGTCTCGCGCGGTTGTCAGGCACGCGCACCGAAGCTGACGAGATTTCAAAGATTGCGAAAGGCGCCGGTGCCCAGATCGATGTGTGGACCGACTTGAACGCGAATGAAGACAACGTGAAGTCGCGCGACGTGATCGGCTATCGTTACCTGCACGTGGCGACGCACGGCTTGCTCGACGCCGAGCGTCCGCAATTCACCGGCGTGGTGCTTTCACTCGTAGGCAACAAGGCCAACGACGGGTTTCTCCGCACCGACGAAATCTTCAATTTGAAATTGGGATCGCCGCTGGTAATGTTGTCTGCTTGCGAAACCGGTCTGGGAAAAGAGAAGCGCGGCGAAGGCGTAATCGGTCTGACTCGAGCGTTTTTGTACGCGGGCGCGCCGACAGTTGGCGTTAGCCTGTGGTCGGTGGCGGACAAATCAACTGCCGGTCTGATGACCGATTTCTATAAGCGTCTGCTCGGCGCGAGCGCCCAAACGCCCGGCGCTGCGATGCGTGACGCGCAACTCGCAATGATCAATGGCAAGCAGTACAGCGCCCCGTTTTACTGGGCGCCATTTGTGCTGGTCGGCGAGTGGAAATGAAGCCGAGGCGCAGTTAAGAGAGGTTATGAATACTCCTTTTGTGGAAATCGGCACCGTTGAAGCGCTGGCGGAATTTTTGAAAAGCGCTAACGGTTCCGCAATCACTTTGTTCAAACACAGCAACACGTGCGGTGTCAGTTCGCGCGCCTTTCGCGAGATGTCGGTGCTGGAGTTTCCGGTGGGATTGATTGTGGTGCAGCAGGCAAGGCCGGTTTCTGACGAGATCGAAAAACGATGGCACGTCGATCACGAGACACCGCAAGTGCTAATCGTCAAGGATGACGAAGTGGTTTGGAGTGCATCGCACTTTCAAGTAAAAGCGTCGGAGGTGCAGGCTGCCCTGCTCGCGGCCGGCAAACATCAGTAATCAAATGACCATCGCGCAAAGCCGTCGAGCAATCGAGCCTCGAGAAATCTCGCAGGAGAGCAACCGCCGTTTGCGAATCACCTGGGCGGACGAACAAGTTTGTGAGTACGAAGCCGCGCGGCTACGCCGGGCTTGCCCCTGCGCGCACTGTGTGAATGAATGGACCGGTGAACTCACGCTAAAACCTGAGGCGATCTCAGATGAAGTGCAGATCGACGATTTGTCGGTGGTAGGCCGCTATGCTTTGAATTTTCGCTGGAGCGACGGCCACGAGACCGGAATTTATAGCTTCCAGTACTTGCGTGATTTGTGTGAATCGTCGTCGCGTAATTAAGATTCGCGACGCAACTTTTCGCCCCCGGATTGATGAGCACGCCACGAATAAGTCTCGTAACGAGCGCACCGCTTGAGCCTGCGATCGTTAACGTGCTGCGCGACAATGGATTTGATGTATCGATCGAATCGCACCCGGTGGCATTTGAAAAATTGCTGATGTCGCCGCCCGATCTGTTGATACTTGACATCCCAGAGCCGACTGCATCGTGCGAAGTGCTAAAACAGGTTCGTTCAGAGAATGAATTAAAGCGCAAGCA
>CBFHBI010000436.1:0-3827 GCA_965653755.1 uncultured Blastocatellia bacterium | reverse complement strand
ATCAATCGCTGGCGACACTCTTCCACAAACGACAAATCAGTCGCGAAACGGCGATGCAGCGCACCTCGAACGCCAACGAGCTGAAAGACTTGATCGAGCGCGGCCAGGGCCTTAACACCGGCAACGGATCGGCTCGGCCCGGCATGACTCCGAACGGCAACACCTCGGGTCGCATTTTCGCGCGCAGATAGAAACAACAATTGATCTAGAAACGGAGTTCACACGATGCCAACGTATGTTTTCAAAGGCCGCAACCGCATGAACGAAGTCATCTCCGGCGAGCGCGTCGCAGACAATCGCGAAGCGCTGCGGCAGACTCTTCGCCGGGAACAAGTTACGCTGACATCGGTCAAGGAAAAAGGCCGCGAGATTGGTATCCCGAAAATATCCGGCCGCAAGAAGGTCAAGTCGAAGGACCTGGCTATCTTCACCCGGCAATTTTCGGTGATGATCGACGCCGGTTTGCCGCTGGTCCAATGCCTGGACATTCTGGCGCAGCAACAGCAGAACAAATACTTCCAACAGGTCCTCGGGCAAATTCGCCAGGACGTGGAGGAAGGCTCCACGCTCGCTGCTGCGATGGCCCGTCACGGCAAAGTCTTCGATCAACTCTATTCGAACATGGTGGAAGCCGGTGAGACTGGCGGTATTCTCGATCTTATTTTGCAGCGACTGTCCACCTTCATCGAAAAAATCGTTAAGTTAAAGCGGGACGTAATCTCAGCGATGATCTATCCGATCGCGGTCATCATTCTCGCGATTGTCGCTGTGGCAGTCATCATGATCGTGGTGATTCCGCAATTCCAAACGATCTTCATGGGCTTGTTGGGCCCTGGCGAACCACTGCCGCTGCCGACTCGCATCGTAGTTGGTATCAGCAGTTTTCTCGCCGGGTGGGGCGGTGTCGGCATCCTCGTGGTGTTGATTGGTTCCGGTGTCGGGATTAACTTCTATTACAAGACGCCCGGTGGCCGAAAGCGCATCGATACCATCTTGCTAAAGGTCCCGGTGCTCGGTCCGATATTCTTAAAGATCGCGATCGCGCGCTTTTCTCGGACGCTGTCAACGCTACTCTCTTCGGGCGTGCCAATCCTGCAATCGCTCGATATCACCGCGCGCACGGCCGGCAACGTAGTCATCGAACATGCAATTTTGAGCGTGCGCAGCGCCGTATAACAGGGCAAGAGCTTTGTGGAACCACTGCGCGCCGCCGAGGTCTTCCCGCACATGGTTTCGCAGATGGTGGGAATCGGCGAGCAAACCGGCGCGCTCGACGCGATGCTCGGCAAGATTGCCGACTTCTACGAACAGGAAGTCGATGCGGCGATCGCTAATCTGCTTACTTTGATTGAGCCGGTGCTGATTGGATTTCTGGGCGTCACGATCGGCTCGATCGTAATCGCGATGTACCTGCCGATGTTCTCGCTGATCGGGAAATTGTCACAAGGCCACTAAAAAGTTAGCGAACTGAGTGCGTGAGTCGGGGGAACTTGATTCATTTTTCGCGCCTACCGGTGAAACGGCTGGTTTGCCACCAATCGATTGTCAGCTTCAGGCCTTCGTCTAAGCCAACTTTCGGAGCATATCCGAGAACAGTGTTAGCTTCGCGTAAGTCTGCGAGGCTATCCCTTACGTCTCCGTTTCGGGCTTCGGTGTATGCCGGCGTCACGTCAGTTCGGCCAGTCAGACTCTTCAACCTGTCGAGTAGCTCGTTTATTGAAACGCTTTTACCATTCGCGACGTTGAAGACTCTTCCGCTCGCAGCTGGAGCGTCCGCCGCGCACATGTTGGCATCAACCGCGTTGCTGACATAAGTGAAATCCCTGGTTTGCTCGCCATCGCCATAAATAGTTGGACGGTCGCCGCGTTCGAGCGCCAGCATGAATCGAGAAATCACGCCCGAGTATGGCGAACTCGGATCCTGGCGCGGACCAAATACATTGAAGTATCTGAGTGACACCGTTTCCAAACCGTAGGTGCGCGTAAAGACCTGACAATAGTATTCACCGACGAGCTTCGCTGCCGCATACGGAGTTAGCGGATCCGGCTTCATCGATTCACGCTTTGGCGACTCAGGCTGATCACCATAAGCGGAACTCGACGCCGCGTAGATTACACGTCGCACGTTGGCATCACGAGCAGCGAGCAACAGCGCAAAGGTGCCGTTCACGCTGGCTTGATGAGTTTCTCGGGGGTGTTCGACCGACCGCGGAACGGAAGGAATTGCTGCCTCATGGAAAACCAGCTCAACGTCTCGCAGAGCGCGACTGAGAGCGTCCGAATCGTTAATATCCGCATTTATGAACTCGACATCGCCGCCGATTTCCTGAAGATTCTCTATGTGGCCGGTGGAGAGGTTGTCAATTACACGGACACGCGCACCGGCTTCAATTAACGCATTCGTGATATGAGATCCGATAAATCCGGCTCCCCCGGTTACCAGAGCGATTCCCGAGAGTGCCATCGCTAACGTCCGACCCCCACGTATTCAAATCCCATCTCAACCATATCTGCGGGCGTATAGATATTGCGCAAGTCGGCGATTCTCGGGGACTTCATCGACTTACGAATTCGCTTCATATCGAGGGCTCGAAACTGATTCCATTCCGTGACGAACACCAGCACGTCGGCTCCCATTGCCGCTTCGTATTCGTTATTCGCATAATCGATCTTTGGCAGAACTTTCTCCGCTTCGTTCCGGGCCACGGGATCGAAAGCAACAACCCGCGCCCCCCGATCTACCAGGCCGCCAATGATGTCGAGCGACGGGGCCTCGCGAATGTCATCGGTTTCTGGTTTGAACGCCAGACCCAGGACTGCAATTCGTTTGCCGGCAAGTTCACCACCCGCCAGTTTTTCAATCTTAGGAATCATCGATAAGCGTTGTAGGCGATTCACCTCAATCACTGCGTCCACAATTCGAGTGGGCGAACTAAACCGGCGGCCAATGGCCGACAAAGCTGCGGCATCCTTCGGAAAGCAAGAGCCGCCGAATCCGGGACCGGCATGGAGAAACTTGCTGCCGATTCGCTTGTCCATTCCAATTGCCCGTGCCACGTCGTGCACGTCGCAACCGACGCGCTCGCACAGATTCGCGATCTCATTGATAAAAGAAATCTTCGTAGCCAGAAAAGCGTTCGCCGCATATTTAATCAACTCCGCGCCCTCGAGAGTGGTAATCACAAACGGCGTCTCGATCAGGTAAAGGGGGCGATAGAGGTCGCGCATGATCGCGATCGCCTGCGGATCCGAGCCCCCGATGACTATGCGATCGGGCCGCATAAAATCTCCAATGGCCGCGCCTTCTCGCAAGAACTCGGGGTTCGAAATTACACTGAACTCCGTGGGCTTGTTTTGCGCCTCGCTAATTATCTGCTGGATTCGTTGGCCGGTTCCGACTGGGACTGTGGATTTGGTCGCGACAACCTTGTAACTATCCATATGCTGCGCGATGTCGCGGGCCGCATTCTCCACAAAAGAGAGATCGGCAGAGCCATCGGCTTGTGGCGGTGTACCTACGGCGATGAATATGACTAGAGATTGCCGGACCGCTGCGGCAAGATCGGTAGTGAACTTAAGGCGGCCAGCTTGGAGGTTTTTCTGTAGCAACTGATCGAGACCTGGTTCGTAGATCGGGCTTTGGCCTCGATTTAGCGCTTCAATTTTGTCAACGGCGATATCGACGCAAATCACGTCGACGCCAAATTCTGCAAAACATGCTCCGGTAACAAGTCCAACATATCCAGAGCCGATAACGGCAATGTGCATTCCCGATTCCTAAAGATGTGTCGAAATGTGGGGCAAAACTTACGGGTCACGGCGCGATG
>CBFHBI010000435.1:0-3829 GCA_965653755.1 uncultured Blastocatellia bacterium | reverse complement strand
TGCTGCTTGCGCCTGCATCAAAGCAGAGGCTAATATACAGGGGTTCGGCTGAAGTTCTAAGTTGACGATCAGAACAGTCGCCCCGTTTCGATTTCGAGGACTAAGTAATGAGTTTCAAAACCAAATTCCTAATGATTGTGATGTCGGCTACGCTGGCCATGTATTCGATTGCCGGCGCGTGGCTGGCGACGCGGGCGCAACAACCGGCCAACGATCCGAACGCGCAACAGAAAATTTTCGAGAGCGTGCTCTCGCATATTCAAAATGATTACGTCGATGAGCCGAACATGGAGAAAGTGCGCGCCGGAGCTTTGCGAGGTCTGGCGTACGGGCTCGACCCGTATTCGACCTATTTGACGCCGGAACAGGTGAAGGATTATCGCGCCGGCGGCAAGAGCAATCAGGTGGGCATCGGCGCCGAACTTTCGCAGGCTTCGTCTTTCTTGTATGTCGTAGCACCGGTGAAGGGGTCGCCGGCCGATCAATCCGGTCTGCGCGCGGGCGATATAATCGAATACATCGACGGCAAGGCCACGCGGGACATCTCTCTCTACGACGCGAGGCAATTGCTGAATGGCGCACCTGGGACGGAAGTGAAGGTGCGCGTGCTGCGCGCGCCGCGGCCGTTGACTTTGACTATCAAACGCGGCACTTTCCGCGCGCCGGCCGCCGAAGCGCACATGGAAGCCGGGCGCATCGGCGTGCTGAGAATTAATAGTTTAGACACCGGCGAAGCCAACGACGCCAAAGCCAAGCTGCAGGATTTGCTGAAGCAAGGCGCCCAGAAGATCGTGGTGGACTTGCGCAGCGTTGCCGGTGGTGAAATCCAGGAAGGCGTCACGGTGGCAAACTTCTTCATTCGCGATGGAGCGATTGCGAAGACCGTCGGACGCGAGCAGAAAGTTTTGAAATCATTCGATGCGGATCCGAAGGTTGCTATTTTCAATGGCCCGGCAGTAGTGCTGATCGACAACGGCACCGCGGGAGCTGCGGAAGTGGTCGCTTCAGCTTTTGCCGAAACGAAACGCGGCGACGTGGTGGGCGAGAAGAGCTTCGGCGCCGGCGCTGAGCAGGAACTGTTCACTTTGCGCGACGGCGATGGCTTACTGCTGACGACCGTGAAGTGGGCTTCCGGCAGTGGCAAGCCGTTCCTGGGCGATGATCGAAATCGCTCCGGCATTTCGCCGACGGTTGAGGTGAAGAAACCGGAAACCGCCGACACCGGCGATGTCGAGGATCTCACGGGTCCCGACGAAGAGAAGCCAAACCAGACCAAACCGAGCGCTCCTTCAGAACCCGTGGCGCCAAAACCGCAACCCGATGACATTCAACTTAAGAAAGCAATCGAACTTTTGCGTGATAAGCGCGCGGCCTAACGCGCGCAAAGTTTAGCGCCTTGAAAGACCGGAGCGGATTCAAGCCTGCGCCGGTCTTTGACTTTTGTAGCCATGACTCCATTACTCGGCATCTTTGGAGTTCTGCTGATCACAGGCATCCTCTGGGATGTCTTTGAAACGATTGTTCTGCCGCGCCGGGTCACGCGCCGCGTGCGCGTCGCGCGGCTTTTCTATCGTGGCACCTGGCAGCCATGGCGAGCGCTGGCTACGTTGATTCACAAAAAGAAGCGACGCGATACGTTCCTGGGAATCTATGGACCTATCTCGCTGCTCGCGTTGTTGACTGTCTGGGCGTTCAGCGTAATCGTCGGCTTCGCGTTATTGCATTGGGCGGCGAAATCGCGTTTTGCGCCCTGCGGCGGGCCCGCCGATTTACTTACGTATCTGTATTACAGTGGCACTACGTTTTGTACTCTCGGTCTTGGAGACATCGCGCCGATTGGCCGTGTCGCTCGTGCTTTGACAGTCATTGAGGCGAGCATCGGATTAGGAATGCTGGCACTCGTCATTGGATACCTGCCGATTCTCTATCAGGCATTCTCACGCCGCGAAGTGAACATCTCGATGTTGGATGCGCGCGCCGGCACGCCTCCCATCGCGGCGGAACTGTTGCGCCGGCATCAGGAAGCGCAAGCGATGCCCAGTCTCGATGCCTGGCTGCGGGACTGGGAGATGTGGGCCGCTGATTTAATGGAGAGCCACCTGTCATACCCAGTGCTGTGCTTCTTTCGATCACAGCATGACAACCAATCGTGGCTGGCTGCTCTGAGTACCGTGCTCGATACTTGCAGCCTGGTAATGGTTGGCGTTGACGGCCTGCCGAAATGGCAAGCTCAACTCACTTTCAAGATGGCGCGGCACGCGCTCGTCGATATCGCGCAAGTCTTCAACACTTCACCGCTCAAACATGATGGCTCACGCATGTCGGCCGAGCAGTTAGTAGAACTTCGTTCGCAATTGGCGGCGCAGAACGTCGTCCTCAGCAACGAACCCGGAGACGATAAGACGCTCGAAGAGTTGCGCGCGCTTTATGAACCTTACACGCAGGTTCTGTCGCGCTATCTTTCGATGGCTTTGCCCGATTGGCTGCCGCAGGCGCGCGTCTCTGATAACTGGCAAACCAGCGCCTGGGAAATTCGATCTCCCGCACCCGAACAGCCTTTTCAGAAATGCCTGCTAAAGGGTCAGCGGCCGCGACCTCAAGCTCAGGCGGCGCTCAACAAACCACAGTGATGATATGGAGTAATCGCCAATCCATATAGTCAGTCGGTCAGGATTCCGAATAACTTTTCCACGCAATGCCGCGCTCTCGCTTCTTGTAATTTTCTTGCGGTGTCATGGGCCGTGCCCCAAAAAGCGGCTCATCTCGCGTTGCAAATAAATTTTTATGAGGATCATGCCGGTGTAGGAACGCACCTTGCCGAAGATATCGTCGTTCGTTAATCCCGACGAGACGAAAAGTTTGGCAAAGGAGATTCGATCATGCTCGTTACCAAGAAAATGCTGCTTGCTTTGACGCTAGTTGGTGCGATCGTCGGCGCCGGCATCGGTTCGCTCGCGACCCGCCCGTCACAGACTACCGCCGCAGCAAACACAAATTACGACACCGCCAAGGCTGCGACGTTGGACTACAACAAGACTCCGGACCAAATTGCGGCGAACAACAGCCCGCAATTCGCGACCACCGAAGAACAGAACGCTTATCGCCAGGGCTTCGATGCCGGTTATGCGTCATGTCAGGGTACCGCGACAAACGCTTCGCGAACGGTTGCCTACGAACCGTCAAGTTCGACTTCGCGCGTGCGGCGTTCGTCGAGTTCACGCCGGGTCTATTATGATTACAACAGTACGTCGCGCGGCCGTACGTTCTGGCAGAAGCATCGCGACAAGTTGACGCTGGCGATGGGCACGGGTCTCGGCGCAGCGATCGGCGGCTTGGCTGGCGGTAAGAAGGGCGCGGGAATCGGCGCACTGGCCGGCTTGGGTGGTTCGGCGCTGTACACGTACAAGTTGCGCCACCGAACTCCGCGTTATTAAGAGATGGATCGGAATCGAACCTCAATCATGTTGGCGGCGGTCATGGTCGCCGCCACCATCGGCGGAAGGGCAGTTTCTTCGGGAACTGCCCTTGGCGCGTCTCAGCAACGCCGCGCGACGCGCAGCAGAGTTATTAACGCACAGCGGCCGTTGTCCTTGCCACGCTCGGTTTCATTTCACGAGGTTCACGGCCGCGGATTACTCACTGATGTCTGGATCAATTCAACTGGTCCATTTACCTTTGCGATCGATACCGGCGCCGGCATCACGATAATCTCGCCGCGGGTCGCGGCCGAGGCTGCCGTTACGATTCAAGCTGGACCAGGACCATCGATCGCCGGCCTCAGCGGCGCAGTTGTCTCGGCCCAGGCGGGACTAGTTCAAACCATTGCGCT
>CBFHBI010000434.1:0-3830 GCA_965653755.1 uncultured Blastocatellia bacterium | reverse complement strand
ACCCAGGTCGCTACGATCCTGCGAGTTTCTTTGACCGGAGTGCGAAACAATTCGGCGGGCGGCATCACTGCCACGATCGGAACGACGGCAATCCTGGGCAACACTAACACGCCATCTGATCTGCCCGGCACGGATTTCGTCACCTTTACTTTGCCGGCCACCGTCGATACCGGTGACGTCCCGATCGTGATCACTGCGGCCGGCTTGTCGAGTCGCGACACGACGACTGCGCCGCACATTAAGATCAATCCGGCGCCCTCACCGTCGCCTTCGCCCTCGCCGATTGTGAACCCGATTGACGGCAGTTCGTTCTTCGTCACGCAGCAATATCAGGATTTCTTGAATCGTCCGCCCGACGCTTCAGGTCTGCAGTTCTGGAGCAACAACATCAATCAATGTGGGACTGATGCGAACTGCGTTGCGGTGCAGCGCATCAACACTTCGGCGGCGTTCTTCCTTTCGATCGAGTTCCAACAGACCGGATATCTCGTCTATCGAACTTACAAAGCGGCGTTCGGCAATCCGAACAGTCAGACCCCTGTGCCCGTCACGCGCCAGCAGTTCTTACCGGACACGCGCACGATCGGCAACGGCGTGATCGTCAATCAGGATGGCTGGCAGCAAGTGCTCGAGACGAACAAGGTTAATTATTTCGCGAATTTTGTGACGCGATCTGATTTCGTCAGTGCCTATCAGAACGTCACCACTGCCCAGCAGTTCGTCGATAAGCTTTACAGCAATGCTGGCCTGACGCCTGCTTCAGCGCCGAATCGCGCCGCTGCGGTCGGTGAATTTAATTCTGCGCCCCTGACCGACAACGCGGCGCGCGCCCGGGCCCTCCGTGACGTCGCCGAAGACTCGATGCTCTATCAACAGGAGTTCAACAAGGCCTTCGTGTTGATGGAGTACTTTGGTTATCTCCAGCGCAATCCGAACGACCCGCCCGACGCCGATTACTCCGGTTATAACTTCTGGTTGGGCAAGCTCAACCAATTCAACGGCGACTACCTCGGCGCCGAAATGGTCAAGGCCTTCATCTCATCAAGAGAATACCGCCAACGCTTCGGACAATGAGGTCAGAACCGCCTGCGTTAGCGGGCGGGTTGTCTTAATCTTCAAGTCCCCGTATAACTCGCATTCACCCACCCGCTAACGCAGGTGGTTCTGACAAGAATGCGCGTAGGACTCGACGGCTATCCGCTCTGTGAACCTCTCACCGGCGTCGGCCATTACACCTTCGAACTAGCGTGCGCCCTGGCGCAGAGGTTTCCCGCCGATGAATTTCAATTGATCGCGCCTCAGGCATTCGATCCTGCGGTGGTCGGACGCGCTCAGCAGGAAAATCTTTCCAATCTGAAGCTTGTCAATCTGAAACTGAAAAGCGTGCGCGGCCGTTGGTGGTCGTTTTATCTGCCGCGTTACCTGCGCCGTGAGCGGCTCGATCTCTTTCACGGAACGAATTACGAGTTGCCTTTATGGAATCGGCGACGCTGCATCCTGACCGTGCACGATTTGTCGTCACTGCTTTATCCCGAATTGCATCGGAAGCAGCTCGCGCGGCGCATGCGCCTGCGTCTGCCGCTGGCGGTGAAATTGGCGAAAGCGATCATCACGCCGACCGCAGCGGTGAAGCACGAGTTGTGCTCACTCCTGAAAGTGAAGCCCGCGAAAGTCAACGCGATTCATGAAGCGCCGCGCGCGTCGTTTCATTCGGAGTCGCGCGACGAATGTTTGCGCGTAGCCGATCGTCTCGGAATTGAAAAAGAATTTCTCTTGTTCGTCGGCACTTTGGAGCCGCGCAAGAATTTGATCACGCTGCTCGAAGCGTTCACGCAGATCATTTGTGAGACGTCTTTGCGGCCGCAGTTGGTCATCGCCGGCGGCGAAGGTTGGTTGATGGATGAGGCTTTCTCGTTGATGCGCGACGAGTCAATTGCCGAACGAGTGCGCTGTACCGGTTATCTCGCAGACGCGGATTTGCGCGCACTCTATTCATCGTGTCGCGCGTTTATCTATCCTTCGCTTTACGAGGGTTTCGGTTTGCCGCCGCTGGAAGCCATGGCCTGTGGCGCGCCGGTGATTGCGAGCGACGTCGCGGCGTTTCAGGAGACGTTGGCGGATGCCGCTGTGCTCGTGCCGTCGTTGGACTCGCGGGCTTTGGCCGCGGCGATTTTAGAAGTGCTTACGAATCCGCAGCGGCAGGACGAAATGCGAGCAGCCGGATCAAAGCAGGCGCCTCAATTTTCGTGGACGAGAACCGCAGAATTGACCCGAGAAGTTTACCAAAGCGCTACTGGATAGAATTTATTGTTCGCAATCAAGCGGGCACATGATCGCCCCACGAACTTAAGACTTGAAATACCTCAAACGGCACATCCGCCAAAGCGTTTTTGAGAAGGCCCAACCGAACTTGACCAACTTGACGTGTGATTTTCCGGATTGCCGCGCCTGATAATGAAAGGGCACTTCCTTGATGCGGCCGCCGCCGACGTGTATGCGCACGAGTATTTCCTCCAGCGCATCGAAATCGCGTCCCTCAAACCTGATTTGATTAACGACCCTGGTGTCGTACAAACGAAAGCCGCTCGAGAGATCGCGCAGCCGCAAGCCGAGCAGCACCGCATATGCGCGATTGAGAATCGTGCTGAGAATCCGGCGACTGAGCGACATGTCCGCCCGCCCGCCGGGAACATAACGCGATGCGATTAGCGCCTCGGCCGAACCGCGTTCGCGCCAAAAATCTTTGATAAAGATCGGAGGATGTGAAAGATCGGCATCCATTGTCGCAATGTAGGGAGCTTGAGCGGCGGCGAATCCCGCGAGTAACGCACCGCCATAGCCGCGCTCGACTTGCTCGATGAAGCGCGCGTTCGCTTCATGCACTATCCTGGGTGAATCATCGATCGATCCGCCATCGACTACGATCGTTTCAGCGGCGATGCCGAGTTCTTCGATCACAGTTTGAAGCGACGGCAACAACAGACGCAGATTGTCGGCTTCATTGAGCGCGGGAATTACGATGCTGAGATCAGGCATGAAAAAGGCGTTAGAGTACCGGCTTTAGCCGGGCACTGTCATCGTTGGCATTTGGTAAAGCGCGAACTAAGAATTTGTGTTACTGGAAGAGCCCAACTGAAGTTGGTACTCTAACACCCGCAATTCGGAACGGACTACTTCAAACAAGAAAGGCCAGCTGCGAACAACTGGCCTTCGTCGAATGTACGTTTGGGACGCGCGTCAGAATCTATTCTTGTATTCCGGCGCATTAATAAAAGCTTTCACCATCTCAGCGTTGATGAAGTTTCCATTAAACTGATTCAGTTTGCCGAGCCAAAAATCATAGCCGGTGTAATCAGTGTCCGGCGCGCCGTTGGGATCGCGTCGCAGATAACCGAAATACTGCATCAGAACGAAGGCGCGGTTCTGTTCTGCATTAAAGACGGTAGTGTTCTCGGCGATGTCGCGCAGTGCCTGGGCGCGCGCGGTGACATTGCTGATGTCCGTCGCGGAACCGAACTCGCTGATGGCCTTGGCTCGGTCAGGATCGTTTGCCGGAACACCGGCGTTATTGGCGATTGCGTTGACGAAGTTTGTCGGCGACATCGAGGATGCATACTGGGTAGTGAACTGCGATCGCTGCACAAATGCCTGGCTGAACGTCGTCTTGTTTTGATCGAGCTGTTGTTGCCAGTTACCCTGATTGACGATCACGCCATTACCAATCTGCTTCACATCCGGGATGAATTGCGCGAATTTCACAACCGGCGCGGTGACGTTGTGGTTTCCACCGATCCCTGAGTTTCCGCTGGCATCGCCGTACGCGGCTTGGG
>CBFHBI010000433.1:0-3831 GCA_965653755.1 uncultured Blastocatellia bacterium | reverse complement strand
CTGGGGATTCAATCTGGGTGGATCGTCGTCGAGCGATACGGCCACTATTCCCGCGCCTACCCTGGTGACTCATTACCAGGAGCCGTGGGTAGTGCGGCGCTTCAACGAACTGCCGGTGCAGAGCCAGAACCTCGGGTTTGGCGTGACTGAGGTCTCAACCCACCTCCATAACTTTCACACGGCGCCCGAGAGCGATGGTGGTCCATGCCGTTGGTATTTCCGCGGACAGTATTTCGATCAGTACTACACCGCGCAGCAAGCGGGCTTTGCTTCAACTCATCAGCCGTTCGGCGACGTGAATGAATCGTTGAGTACACTGTGGTATCACGATCATCGCATCGACCACACAGCCGAAAACGTCTACAAAGGCATGGCTGGGTTTCATCTGATGTTTAATCAGTACGACACCGGAAACGAAACAACGGGGTTTCGCCTGCCGAGTTATCCGCAATACGACATCCCGATCATGTTGGCCGACAAGTTACTTGATTCCAGCACCGGCAAGCTTTGCTTCGACACGTTCAATTTCAAAGGACTGCTCGGCGACATCATCCTCGCCAACGGAGTGATCCAGCCGTTTTTGAGCGTCAGCAAACGGCGCTATCGTTTCCGCGTCCTCGATGGCGGTCCGTCGCGATTCTACGAGCTGTTTCTCACCGATCCGCTGACGCCCAGCACTGTCATACCGTTCTGGGTGATTGCGAACGATGGAAACCTTCTGCCCACGCCCGTGCAGGTGACGAGTTTTCGACTCGGCGTCGGCGAGCGCTATGACATCATCATTGATTTCAATCAGGTCAAGAGCCTGATCGGCAGCCACACGAAGGTACGCCTGGAAAATCGGCTCGAGCAGACAGACGGCCAGGGGCCGACAGGAAACATCTTCTCGCCCGGCCAGGGGATGTACTGCGTGGAATTTCAGATCGGAGCAGCGGCCACCGACGCGAGTGTCGATCCGGCCACTCATCCGACATTCTACCAATTGCCGGCGGTAGTCACGCCGCGCATCACGCGCAACTTCAACTTCGATCGCAACAACGGGCAATGGGTAATCAACAATAAGTTTGCGAGTTGCAACGAGCTTCGCTTCACGGTTACGCAGAACAGCGCTGAGAACTGGGTCCTATCGAACGGCCGGCGCGATTGGCAACATCCGATTCACATACATCTGGAAGAACATCAGATCCTGCAACGCAGTTCCGGCGGCAGGCACGACCGCACCGAGTGGTCATACTCGGGAGGATACAGCGGCGACGGTTGGGGCAGCGGTGGTTACGGCAGCGGTAATGGCAACAACGGCGTGCCCACAGTCGAAGTTTCGCGCAAGGACGTCACGCGGCTTCAGCTCAATGAGACAGTCACGACGTTCATGCGCTTCCGCGACTTCACGGGTGATTGGCCCATGCACTGCCACAACACCATTCATGAAGACCACGCGATGATGTTGCTTTTCCAGGTACAGCCGAACGTGACGGACAACAACCAGAATCCGTAAGCAGCCGCCATTGAATAGGCGAGAAAGAGAGAACGTGACATGTCAAAAATGAACAGACGTAAATGGTTGGCCGCTGCGGGAACGACAACGGTGGCCGCCGGAGCAAGCGTAATGTTGGCGCAGGATAAGCCAGCGGCCCCGCGACGCTACAACTTCACGAACGAGTCACCGCGTGAGCAAATTCAGCGACGGCACCTGCCTGACGTTGAGTTGATTACGCAGGACAATCAGAAAGTCCACTTCTATACAGACTTGGTGAAAGACCGGCGCGTGGTGATCCAATTCATGTTCACGCACTGCAAAGACATCTGCCCAATGATTACCCACAACCTCGGGAAGGTACAGGAACTATTGAATGGTCGCGTCGGCAAAGATATTTTCTTTCTGTCGATCAGCCTGAGCCCGGAAGAAGATTCACCGCAGGACCTTAAGGCGTACATGAAATCACACCATGCCGGCGGCCAAGGGTGGACATTTCTGACCGGTAAGCCTGATAACATTCTGCAATTGCGGAAGTCGCTCGGATTTTTCTACAACGATCCGAAAGAGGACGCCGATCGCAACAACCACTCGGGCATGTTGGTTGTCGGCACTGAACCTCTCATGCGCTGGGCCATGTGCGAAGGTCAGGCGGATGCTAAATGGATCGCCACAGTGATCCAGACCGAGGCTGACGCGCCATTCAAAGGATCGGTTGATGGAGTAAGACAGCCGGATGTGGTGCTGAAGTCAACCAAGCAGCCAGGCACTGAATCAACCGGCACTATGAACCATCGTCACAATTAGAATGCGGAGATATCCGTGGGTACGACCCATTCGCCTTTCGCGAGCCCGCGCGCATCCTAAACGGCTGTAAAGAATACGGCAGTCAACGTCAGCCTGCCTGAAGATGTCGCGGCCTCGCTTCGCGATAATCGAAAGCAACTTTGATCCCAGACCGTGGAAAGTCCGGTTAATCAGTTGTCTCTCCTTTTGTATTTTGACTCTCAGTTGAGCGTGGGCCGATTCCCTCGTCGACCGCCTACGCTAAAGAAAACGCCGGTCAATTCGACCGGTAAATAATAGATGAGGTTATTGCAAAGATCACAGACTTCTTACTAGAATCGAGAAAACATTCAGTCGTCGCCGAATCTTCCCCTGAGGACTCGTTCCATGGATTCACCCGATACGCGACTGGCTACTATTCCCTCAAGCGGGCCCAAGTCGCTTAGCCAATTAACGGCGCCTCCGCGACCGCCAAAGAGAGAGCGCGATCTCGGCGACTACCTCTCTGTAATCCTGAAGCGCAAGTGGCTGATCCTGACGATTGTGATCGTCTGCACGACCTTGGCTGCTCTCTATGCCTTGAGCCTGCCTTCGATTTATGAATCAACCGCGACGCTCCAGTTGGATACGAAAGACGTTCTCTACGAGAATGACCACGACTCATATATTCGCCGCCAGGACAATTACGACTACGAGAATACGCAGATACGACTGCTGAGTAATCCTGAACTGATTCGCAAAGTCGTTTTGAAATTGAACCTGGATCGCAATCCGGCGATGATTAACTCGACCGACAACGAAAATCTCACTGGTCGTCTCCGCGCAATATTTTTAAGGCAAAAACGGACTTCTTTGCTGAGCACTTCGCCGCAGGATTCGGCAGGAACCGACGTCAAGGAAGTGAGTCCGGCGCGGATGAGCGAACTGGAACCGTATGTTGGCCTCGTGCTCGGCGGCTTAAAGGTCCAACCCGTCGCCGAAACCAACCTGGTCACAGTCACGATCACACACACCGATCCGCAATTGGCCATGCAGATCGTTGACGCATTGACAAAGCAATTCCTCATCGACAGCAATGATTTTGAAAACAAAGATTCGCACGCCGCCGCCGAAACGTTGGCGCGGCAGATTGCTGAATTGCAGACCAAGATCAAGCAGGAAGAAGACACGCGCCTGAACTACTTGAAGAGTCACCATCTGCCGTTGGAAAAAGGCGAGGGCCGCGACCTGACCAGCCTGCTGTCGGCCTACCAGGTCGGCGCGCGGGTCGCCTGGCACCACGTCGCCGAGGTCGCGCTCGAGGTGGGCGTGCCCAGCGACGTGTTCGCCTCGCTCGCCGAAGCGGTGTTCATCTTCATCGACCAGCTGTCCTCGGCGTCGGCCCGCGGCTACGTGCTGGACCAGTCCGAGGCCGCGGCCGCACGCGAGCGCCTGCGTGACGAGCTCGGCAGCATGCTGCTGTCGGACCGGTCCGACTCCAGCGCCATCCGGGCCGCCGCCAGCCGGGTCGACTGGGCGCTGCCGCGCGAGGCCGCGGTGATCCTGGTCGAGCCCGACAACCCGGTGGGCAG
>CBFHBI010000432.1:0-3850 GCA_965653755.1 uncultured Blastocatellia bacterium | reverse complement strand
TGGCCAATGAGATCAGACGCATTCATCCGGCCATGAAGGTGCTCTTCATGTCGGGTTATACCGACGAGGCAATCGTGAACCACGGAGTACTCGAGTCAGGGATTGAGTTCATTCAAAAGCCGTTCACGCCGCTGGCCCTCTCAAAAAAAGTTCGTGAAGTTTTGGATTCAAATGGACTCGTGAGGTAAGCACAAATGCCCCCACCAGAAAGATCTTCAATTTTGGTTATTGATGATGAAGTGCCGGTCCGCCGGCTGCTGGTCGAGCTGTTGTCCGAAGACCACAATTGCCTCGAGGTTGGCTCCGCCGAAGAGGCACTGGCGGTGTTGGAAAGGCGCACGTTCGATCTCGTTTTGAGCGACATCAACATGAGCGGCATCACGGGGCTCGAGCTGGTGCCCCGTATCCACGAACGCGCGCCCGACACCGTCGTCACGATGATTAGCGGCCAACACGATATCGACTCTGCAATCCAGTCGATGCGCGCTGGAGCGTTCGACTACATCACTAAACCTTTGGACCTTCGCCAGGTGCACGTAGCAGTTACCCGGGGCTTGAAACATCGCGCCGTGGTTGCTGAGAAACGGCGGTACGAGATTCATCTCGAAGAGTTGGTCGAGCAGCGCACGGCTCGAATCGAACACCTCGCGTATCACGATCGTCTGACGGATCTGCCCAATCGCACGCTCTTCGAACGATGTGCCGAATCTCTTCTGGCCGCGGTCGCGCCCGCGCCCGCCGGCGCCGTGTTCCTGGTTTCGCTCGACCGTTTCAAGAAGATCATGGGCACCCTTGGTCATGCGGCTTGCGATGCGTTGCTCCTCGCGGCGGCGCAGAGACTCGGTAGTTGCGTAGAAACTGTCGATGTACTGGCGAAGTTTGATGCCCAGGAGTTCGCATTTTTCGCGGTATCGATTAAAGGACGGGATGAAGCGGCGAAGCGCGCACTGGCGATCGCCGACGCGATCAGTGCGCCGTGTCTGGTAGAAGACTTGCAGGAAGTCTTTATGACCACGAGCATCGGCATCAGCTTCTTTCCGGCGAATGGGAATGATGTGGAGACTCTGCTCAGAAACGCGCGGGCGGCGCTGGACCGCGCGAAACACAGAGGTGGTAACAATTTCCAGTTTTATGCGCCCGAAATGAACGAGCAGGCAGTAAGCAGTCTCGGGCTCGAGACCAACCTGCGGCGCGCGGTTGAAGAGCATGAACTGATTACTTATTACCAGCCGATCTTCGATCTTGCATCCGGAAAGGCCGTCGCTTTCGAAGCGTTGGTGCGGTGGCAACATCCACGCCTTGGTTTGTTGAGCCCGGCCGACTTCATCGGTCTAGCTGAAGACACTGGTCTGATCATCGAAATCGGAGAACTCGTGATGCGCCGCGCTTGCCACGAGTTGCGGCAGTGGCAACAGCAGGGTCGCGGCCAGTTACGCGTCGCAGTCAACATCTCCGCACGGCAAATTCTCGAATCAAACTTTACTGAGCATCTAATCAGCAGTTTGGCGGAAGCGCGGGTCGATCCTCAATGCCTTGAGATAGAGATCACCGAGACTTCAATAATGGAGCATTCGGAGTCTGCTATTCGCATCTTGGGCGACATTCGGCGGCTAGGTATGAGAGTTTCGATCGATGACTTCGGCACGGGCTATTCGTCGTTAAGCTATCTCAAGCATCTTCCGATCGACACGGTGAAGCTCGACCGATCGTTTGTAGGCAGCGCGACTGCGAATCCGAAAGATGCTGCGCTGGTGATGGCGGTGGTGACGCTCGCCCACAATTTAAATCTTCGTGTGATAGCCGAAGGCATAGAGACCCCGGAACAACTTCAGTTTCTGCGCCTGCTCAGATGTGAGGAAGGACAAGGCTTCCTGCTGGGCTACCCCACCGAACCCGAAAAACTGAACTGGGGAAAACTGCTTGGCATGCGAAAGCACAGCGTCACCTCAGATGGTCGATCCACGGTTGTTCCCATTGCGGTCAACGAATAGATCTAATGACTCACACCTTCCTACATGCATTGGTAGTTGATGACGAGCGACAGGTGCGCGAGTTCGTCGCGACCGTCCTGCGCGACGATGGGTGGTCCGTGGCCGAGTGCAATTCAGCGGAAGAAGCCTTCGGATTACTACAACGCCAGCCTTGGTCAGTCATATTTTGCGATGTAATGCTCGGGGGCGTAGATGGCTACGCAGTCTTACGTCGCGTCAAGCAGGAATTGCCGGACACCAAAGTGGTTTTGATGACCGGTCACGGATCGGCAGCCGGCGCCGTCGACGCCACAGCTTTCGGGGCGTATGACTATCTGCTAAAGCCTTTCGGTCCCGAAGAAGTCTGTTCCCTTTCCCGCGCGCTACGCGAACAGCTGCATGATCGCCCGCGAATCGTTTCGGCCAAGCATCACCTGACACACAAGTCAGATATTGAATTAGTTGGCCGCAGTCACGCCTTCATCGAAGTAATGAAGCAAGTCGGGCGCGTGGCGCCAACCAATTTGCCCGTGCTTTTGACTGGTGAATCAGGCACCGGTAAGGAGTTGGTTGCGTCTACCATTCACCAACGCAGCGGGCGAGCCGATAAAACTTTCGTCGCAGTTAACTGCGGCGCTCTCCCGGCTGAGCTAATCGAAGCGGAATTGTTCGGCCACGTAAAGGGATCTTTCACCGGTGCGGATCGCGACCGCCGCGGCTTGTGGGAAGAAGCTGACGGCGGCACTGTATTTCTCGATGAGATCACTGAAACGAATCTGTCGTTTCAGGTTAAGTTGCTGCGTGTGCTCCAGGAAAGAGAAATACGCCGCGTCGGATCGAATCAAACCCAGAGAGTAAACGTTCGCGTGATCGCCGCGAGCAACCGGGATGTTGAGAGCGAAGTCAAAGCTGGTCGCTTCCGAAACGACCTTTTTTACCGGCTGAATGCGGTTTCGCTGAAGTTGCCTCCGCTACGCGAGCGCCGTGAGGACATCCCGCCACTGGCGCAAACATTCGCAGACCGTATCTTCTCGCTCAATCCCCAAGTCCGCTTTTCACCTGAAGCCATGAAGCTTTTCCAGCAATATGACTGGCCAGGCAACATCCGCGAACTCGAGAATGCCGTCGTGCGTGCGGCCGCAATGTGTGACGGCATAATTCGGGCCAAGGATTTGCCCGATCGGGTTCGAAATCACAGAGGCTGCATTGGTGGAAACGGGTCACGACCATCAACGACGGTTGAAGATTGGCCGTCTCTGGCGATCGTCGAAGGGCGTTATGTCTCAAGAGTTCTGTCGTATACCCGAGGTAACAAACAGGCTGCCGCGCGGGTTCTCGAGGTCGACCGAAAAACTTTGGACCGAATGGTGAAACGCCATGGAATTCGTTTTTCGCGCGAACCCAATCGACACGAACACCAACCACTTAAGCGAGTTGAGTCGCCTTAGTCATTCTCGCATACCATATGCTTCGCCATACACTACGGTACAGACTTTGGATCTCAATGCGGCAGCGGTCTCACAGATTGGTCGCCGTCATCTCCGTATTTGCTTTATGGGTGATTCCAGGCATCGGCATCTTAAAGTTGGTCAAATTGCATTCCTGGATGGGACTGCAACGGCTTACCGAGGTGGCCGGTGGGTGGATTGATTTTGAGTTTGACCTATCTCGCGCGGCTTTTCAGATCATGCTCGTCATGATGGGTTCTGTGTTGGGCCTGGTCATCGCCCAAAGGGACGAGGTCGAGATTCTCGTGTCAAAGCCTGGGAAAAAAGTGATTTTCGTCATAGTGTGCATGATACTGCTATTCTCGATGGGTTCTTATTTCTTTTATCTCCCTAACATCTCAGATTTTTTAGTGGCGGCTATTGCAGCCACCA
>CBFHBI010000431.1:0-3851 GCA_965653755.1 uncultured Blastocatellia bacterium | reverse complement strand
CTAGCAGACAAGAATCCGCAGATTGCGCAGATTACAGAGAAAGAAAGCTAAAAAAGTGTTTAGCATCAACTTCGATGCGGCCGGGAAATTAACTTCGGCGAACGAAGTTAAAGTCAACATCGTCGGCGAAAGAGGACTTTAAAAATTAGGCTTCGACCGGCGTTAGCGATTCTTCTTTTAATTTTTCAGCCTGATAGTGCGTGGTGAGCGCGTCGATGATCGCGTCGAGTGAACCGTCCATCACTTGATCGAGTTGATGGATGGTGAGACCAATGCGGTGATCGGTGACGCGGTTTTCTTTGAAGTTGTAAGTACGAATCTTCTCCGAGCGATCGCCGCTGCCGACCATTGAACGACGTTCACCGGCAATTGCTTCGTGTTGCTTCTGCTCTTCAATCTCCTGCAAACGCGCGCGCAGAACGCGCATCGCTTTCTCACGATTCTTAATCTGAGATTTTTCGTCCTGCATCGAGACGACGGTGTTTGTCGGCAGGTGCGTGATGCGCACGGCTGAATAAGTCGTGTTCACTGACTGGCCGCCCGGGCCGGACGAGCAGAAAGTGTCGATGCGCAAGTCTTTAGGATCGATCTTCACGTCAACTTCTTCAGCTTCAGGGAGCACGGCGACGGTAATCGCAGAAGTGTGGATGCGTCCGCTGGCTTCGGTTTGCGGCACCCGCTGGACGCGATGCACGCCCGATTCATGTTTCAGTCTTGAATAAACCTTGTCGCCTTCGATCAGCGCGACGCCTTCCTTGATCCCGCCAATGCCTGATTCGGAGGCGTCCATGATTTCCATGCGCCAGCCCTGGCGTTCAGCGTAGCGCGCGTACATGCGCAACATCTCGGCGGCGAACAGAGTCGCTTCGTCGCCGCCGGTGCCCGCGCGAATTTCGAGGATGACGTTCTTCTCGTCATTCGGGTCCTGCGGAATCAACAGCAGTTTGAGATCGTTTTCGGTTTGTTCGAGCTGTGCGGTGAGCGATTCAATTTCGATTTGCGCCAGTTCACGCATATCAGCGTCGTCAGAACCGGCGGCGAGTTCGCGCGCGCCCGCGAGTTGCTCAGTCAGCGATTTGTACGAACGATACTTCTCGACTATCTCGCCGAGGTTGCGATGCTGCTTTGCGGCTTTCGCGTACGCCGCAGGGTTCGACAACAGCTCCGGCGAAGAGAGTTCGTTGGTCAACTCTTCGTAACGCGCTTCGATTTGGGCAAGTTTGTCGAGCATACCTTCGATTTATGCCGCCTCGGTCTCGAGGACCTTCAAAGTTCTTGCCTGAATTGATTCGAGCACTGCATCTCGCAAGAAGGAACTGGCGTTAAGTATTTCGACTCCGATCAATTCGTTATCTTCGCCAAGCTCCACGGTGATATTTGGGGCAAGTTCCAGACTTCGATGTTCTAGGCCTTCACCGATGAGCAAGTGGAGTATGTCTTCTCTTTCAAAATAGCGGACTTGAGTTTTACTCATAAGCTGAATCTCCCACTTCGAAGACGAAAGCGAATTTGTTGTCTTGTGGTAGCGTGAATCGTGACTGGGGTAACGGTCTCTCCTTCGCTATCACATGGAATCATCACCAATCGTTTGTCATGTCGTCCGACAACGACCGTTCGTCTCGTCTCGTTGTCAAAGTAGCGTTCCGTAGATTGAAGAACAATTCTCTCAAGTGTTGCTAAGTCATATCCCCTTTTCAAAGCGCGATATCGCAGGTAGTCAGTCCAAACAACTATTGGCATCGTCACCTCAAGACAACGGCGCCAGTTCCGGCTCTCCCGTCGTCGGTTCCAACTTCAGACTCTCTTTCAATGCTTCGATCGCGACTTCCAATTGCGAATCATCCGGCTCCTTCGTAGTCACGTTCTGCAGCCACACTCCAGGTTTCGTAATCATTTTGAAGAAAGCGCCGCTCTCCTTCTTTGCCGACAGGCGGATGATTTCGTACGACAGTCCAGCGACGACGGGAATCAGCACGATGCGGACTAAGAAATTAAAGAGCAGTGAATCGAACCTCACGATCGAGAACAGCACGATCGAAACCAACATCACGACCATCAGAAAACTGGTGCCGCAACGCGGATGCTGTCGCGGTTGCGGGCGCGCGTTAGCGACGTTTAGTTCGAGGCCTTTTTCCCAGGTGAACACTGTCTTGTGTTCTGCGCCGTGATATTCAAAGACGCGGCGGATGTCCTTTAAGAAAGAGAAGCCGATGATCATGATCAGAAAAAATGTCATTCTGATCATGCCATCGAGCAAATTGAACCCCACTGTTGGCCGCACCGGATGCAGGTAGCCGCGGACCGAGTTCCAGGTCTTGCGCAGAGTCGAAGTCTCAGGCTGTGCCGTTTGCGCATTCGCACCCGTGTTTGCCGAGGAGGTCGCGGCCGGTGTGTTGGCCCAACCGACGGCCACGAAAATCGCGTTCGTTAAAAGCAGCGGCGCGGCGACGAACAGTAGCACATTAAAGATCAACGCGAAGACGATCGAACTTGCGGCCGTCGCGGTGGCGCCGCGCTTCAATTCGTCCTTCGGCCTTTTCTTTTTCGGAATTGGAAACAGTCCGGGCACGCCGCCGGTGATTCCCGCGAAATCTCCCTCGCCTTCTATTACCGCAGGTGTCAGTGCGACTTCTATTTGCGCCGCTTCGGCTTCCTGCGCTTCAGCGAATGCCTCCCCGGCTGAGTAGTTCAGCGCTTTAATTCCCAGACCCATCGATTGCAGCAGTACTGCGCCGCCGCGCAGAATCGGCAGTTTGAGGATTGGGGCTTTGTCGCTCCACTTTGGAAGTTTCGCGGCGGTGTTCACGATCGTGCCGTCGGCTTTGCGCACAGCGATGGCGTAGGCGTTCGGGGTGCGCATCATTACGCCTTCGATGACGGCCTGGCCGCCGACGATTAAGTCTCGTTCGTTGGTGCTCATCTGTTTTGGAGTACCGCCTTCAGGCGGCCTTTCTAAAAATTCATTCCGCCTGAAGGCGGGACTCCGAACTTAATTACAACAATGCCGGCGATTGGTTCCGGTCGCGTGCTTGGATGCAACTCCAACGACCAGCGTCATCACGCCGGCATCATTATAAACTTCCTGGCTAATGCTTGATCGTCATCAGCTTACTTGGCGGCTGCAGCTTCGGGCGTTTTTTTGCCGTAACGGCGATTGAATCGATCGACGCGTCCGGCGGTGTCAACCAGCTTCTGCTTGCCCGTGAAGAACGGATGGCATGCGGAGCAGATTTCCACGTGCAGGTCGTCCTTGCGCGTCGAGCGTGTCTTGAACGTTTCGCCGCAGGCGCAGGTTACCGTGATTTCTTTATACTCAGGATGAATTCCGGGTTTCATTTCTTTCTCACCTTATATAGTCGTCAAATCTTCATTTCAATCAAACGACTATGATAGGGGCTGATTGCACGGATGGCAAGGCGACAATCAACGGGTGCGAGTGTTTGAGTAGATACTGAAGGGACTGCGCGCGCCCCGCCCCCCGGAGTTGGGCTTAACCGTGAGGCGATCAAGTCTCTCACGACATTTCTGTACCGATTCATGCTGTCGAAGCATCCGTATTCTCTGCCAGGCCAGGGTGTCTTGCTGACGCTGGTATTTGCTCGGCAGCGTTTCACTGCTTGAACTCGCCAAAAGGATTTCGCGAGGCATTGGCGACAATCTATTTCAGCGCGGAGTGCATGGTCAATACGCTTTAGCTCACAACTCATGTTTCTCATTGATAAAGTTTGGCAGGAGTTATTCAAGTTAGGCCGCGAATATGACTCTCAGAAAATCCAAACTGGCCCGCAAGTTTCGATGATCGCGTAATTGACAATGCGACAAATCGCGTGCTAAAAGTCAGCTTCGTCCGA
>CBFHBI010000430.1:0-3853 GCA_965653755.1 uncultured Blastocatellia bacterium | reverse complement strand
CGTAATCGAAGTCCCGTTGTTGAAGAACTGAGCATTGTTGTAGCGATAGGTGTAGGGCTTCTCGTCGAAGTTCCAACCATGACTTAGCGTCGCGTTGAGATCGATGTACTCGAAGTCCGTGGGTACACTATAAGTGTAAAACCTGTAGTACAGCGGATCGTTGGGAACATTCTTCAAAAGGAAATTGTCGCCGAACTGCGCGACTTGCTGGCGCGTCGGCCCCTTCGCATTCGGGGTGTTGCTTTTTAGCGAGATGATGCCGCTAAAGGCAGTCAGAAAAATTCGCTCGTTGAATTTGTATCGATATTTTAATGAGGCGCCATCGCGTCGTTGGAAATTGAAAGTCTGGTAGCCGTCAGAATTCATGTGATGCAGGTCGAGCATCAGACTTGAGCCCTGCCGCGCTCCGCCAAAGTTGCCGGAATCGTAAACCAGGTCGTATAGCCGCGTATTGAACGATCCGAACGAAGCGCCAAAGCGCATTCCCTGCCGACCCGGCAGTTCCTGTGAAAGCAAGTTAATCGATCCGCCGAATGGCGTCGGTCCAATAGTGGACGCAGATCCGGGACTGCGATCGAAATCGACTCCGCCTATCCACGGCGACGGAAAGAACACCCATGAGTGATGCGTCGGATCGTTGGTATCGTTGAACGGAATGCCATCGTAGGTGATGTCGTATTGGCCATCTTTGAATCCACGGAAGAAAGTCTTGCTGTCGCCGAGCCCGACGCCGTTTGAATTGACGCTGAATGTTCCGGGCACCATTTGCACCAATTCGCTGAAATCCGATTGCGGCGCCGTGTAGTTTTGAATGAAGGGCGCAGTGACTTCCGTCCGCGCCGATCTCGCATCCAGCAGTCCATCCATCGGCGCTGCTTGGGCCGCAATCGAATCGGCCGCGACCGCTTCGACTACGACGGCCTGGACTAAATCGGCTACTTGCAAAGGAATTGAGATATCTTCGGACTTGTCTGCTCCGAGTTGAATCGTGCGCGAAGCCAACGCAAACCCCTGGGCCGAGGCTTCGATTGAGTATTTCGCGAACGCAAGTCGATCGACCGAAAACCGGCCGTGCACATCGCTGGTTGTGGTCCTCACTTGTGAGCCAGCCGCATCCTTGACGACCACGCTGGCGTTGGCCACCGTCGATCCATTTGGGTCAAGCACGGTGCCGGTAATAGTGCCGGCCCCATTTGCATTCGGACCTGATTGTGCCTGAACCAATGCAACACCAATCAATAAGGTTGCTACCAGAATTAGGCCGACGATAACGCGATTGACAATTACACGTGGGGCGCGACTCTGAATCGTATTCACAGAAAGTTCTCCTTTGTGTTGGGCGAAGTCGCGAAGTGAACTTGAGTTGAGACACGTCGGGCTATGTCGCAACGAACGATATCTCAAAGGGCAGGCCATCCCTTCGCGGCGACTTATCGTTTCGAATTTTTATGCTTGAGCCGTGAATGAAGGAGGGAATGTACCAACTCGATGTTAGTGGCGAGTTAAATCAACGTGAAGAGATCATTAATAAGCGTCGGATAGAAAACCCGCGCGTTGTTCGTTCGGGATTCGTTTTCACAGGAGCTTCAGCGTGCGTCCATCGTCAATTACGTCGACATTTCCCTATGTTGATCGTTAGTCGCCATCCGACGCCAAAATTCTTCGACCACTTCCGCAGCTTGACCGCTCCTTTTCATCATCGCTTCAATCTTTATTGCCGCACCAGCTTTTCCAATCTTCAGTGGTAGCTTCGAGCATCGTCCTGGCCACCTCATGCAGCCAGCCTCGCGGTCGTTTGCGCAAGTCACGCTTGATCTTTTCCATCGCTTGTTTGGTTCCCAAGTGCACGTTCGCCGTTTCGCGTCCCATGGCTTCCAATAATTTATGTTCGTCATGGCCTTTCGGCAGCGCCGCCAGTTCGACTCGACTGCAATCAGGCGCGAGTCTGCGCACAATCCAACTCTTGCGCACTTCAAGCGAAGGATCGGGACACCTGATAGCTTGCGTGATGACCTTCTCGTATTGAGAGCGAGCGTCACTCTTTCCATTCAACCAGACGCAAGCCGAGGGCACGAGAGCTTTCGCTTCGCGAGCTATTAACCCACCGTTCCAGTCAGCCAGAGCCAGGAAGCGCTGACGGCCCAGACTGCCCAGCCCGGCAACTCGATGAACAACGCGATAGCGCAATCTCTTTTCCGGCAGCGCCTCACGGAGTACTTTGTCGACCTTTGCGGGAATTTGAGTCTTGATGGGAGGAAGACTGCTTAGCTTCTCCCAGAAGCGGACCGGATTGCGGAGCTCGCTCGCGACGGTCAATCGCAGCCACTGGTGTTCTTCGGCAAGGACAAACGCTTCACCGCCGCTCTTTAATCCCTTCGCGTAACCTTTGAGGATTGCCTCACACGCATCCGCCGGCTTGATCGCCAGATGATTCGCCAGGATTGCCAGATGCGCACTTGTCGCCAGCCGCACCAGGTCATTGGCATAGGGAAGCTCAAAAGCTTCGTCGAAATCGTTGATGCCCCAGGCGAGCCGGCCTTCATCGTCTCGCCAAGTTCCGAAGTTCTCGACGTGCAGATCGCCGACCGCCAGGACGACTGGAGATTTTGAAAGATGGGCGCAGTGCGCCCGCCACAGTTCAACCCAACGGTAAAACGTGGCGCGCATGAAAGAGAAGATGTCGGCTGACATCTGCTGATGTTTCAGCTTTAGGTCCGACGAAATGATGGAAGTCTGTTCGGCGAGCCAGGATTCGTAAGACTTTGTCGCTTCCTTGCAGTCCATGCCAAGTGCGTCAACCATGATCGGAATGCAGAACGGCAAGATCATACTCTTACTGGTCGAAATGCCAAGCCGGTCAAGGAGATGACGCGCGAATTCCGATTCCTTTGCAAGATTCGTCTCTTGGTGCGTCGAAATAGAAACTTTTCGCTCACAATCCTGCAACCAGCGTTTGCTAAGCTTTATCCATGAGTTATCGATTCGAGGCGAACGAGTCTACGAAGGAAGCCGTTGAGCGAATTGCGCTCGAACAGATGGACAAAGCGTGGGCCCATACTAAGGCCAGGATAAAACTGGACGACGCGGTGCATGATGTCCGTGTGTGTTTCAAGAAATTGCGTGGCTTGATTCGTTTGGTTCGTAAGGAACTCGGTGACAAAAAATATCGACGTGAGAACCTTTTTTATCGCGATTTGAACCGGCGCTTATCCGACGTGCGAGACTCGGCCGCGCTGACAGAGATTCTCGACAAACTCGAAGACCGGTTCGCAGATGAGCTAACGAAGAACGCGTTTCAATCCGTGCGCACATCACTGAGTCAAGCGAGACGAAAAGGAGAGCCTGAAAAGAGAAAGGCGATGATTAGGGTCCGGAAGAAAATTACTGCCGCTCGAAAAAGAGTTTGAAAATGGTCAATCAGGAGTGATGAATTCTCGACGGTCGGGAGAGGGTTAGCGCGCGTCTATGCCGAAGGGCGGAAAGACTTTATTAAGGCTTACGACAAGCCAAGTGTGAGGACTTTCCATGAATGGCGAAAGAAGGTGAAGTACTTTTGGTATCACGTCTCTCTTTTGCAGGAGTTTTGGCCCAAACAATTGAAAGAGTTCGCCAATCAAATCGAGAAGTTAGTTGATTATCTGAGTGACGACCACGATCTGGCCCTGCTGCGCAAGCGCGTATTAAAAGACTCACCCGAGCCGGATGATCATCACGTGCGCGAAGCTCTGATCGCTTTGATTGATAAACGCCGTGCGGAACTTCAGACTCAGGCATCGTTCCTGGGCGAACGAATCTATGCGGAGCCGGCTAAGGAATTCAAAAAGCGTTTTCACCAATACTGGCTCGCCTGGCG
>CBFHBI010000429.1:0-3863 GCA_965653755.1 uncultured Blastocatellia bacterium | reverse complement strand
AGTTGGACCAACGCCGATGTTCGCGAGTACATCGATCAAATGACGGAAGCATTCGCGGCGAATGATTTGATCGTTTCGCGCGCCGGGGCGACAACCAGCGCAGAGCTGATGGCCGCGGGCAAGGCTGCGATCATGATTCCGCTGCCCGGTCAGTTGGAACAGCAGCGCAATGCCGAAGCGCTGCGGGATGCCGGCGGGGCTCGCATGATTTTGCAGAATGAATTAAGCGGCGAGCGATTAGCGAAAGAGATCGTTGCGTTGGTTGATGCTCCGGAAGAAATCACCAGGATGGAAAACGCATTGCGCAAGCTGGCCCGCGCGGACGCGGCGGCGGCGACAGTTGATTTGATTGAAAGAGTGTCAGAAGCCCGACGGTAAGGGAGGGCAAGTTAACGAAGCGAGCAAGGATGCTAGCGAACCGCCGACAGGATGTCGGCGCTCCGACTATGTTTCGACCGTTCCAACACATTCACTTTATCGGCATCGGCGGCATCGGCATGTCGGGCATTGCCGAAGTGTTGGCGAACCTCGGTTTTCGGGTGACGGGATCGGATCAAAAGAAATCTGAAGTCACGGAGCGTTTGGAAACGATGGGCGTCGAAGTAACCGAAGGACACGCCGCAGAAAATGTCGGCGATGCGCACGTCGTCGTGCGTTCGACGGCTGTGCGTGAGGACAATCCCGAAATTATTGAAGCTCGACAAAGATCGATTCCGGTAATTCCACGCGCCGAGATGCTGGCCGAATTAATGCGCATGAAGCCTTACACGGTCGCCTGCGCAGGTTCGCACGGCAAGACGACTACGACTTCGATGGTGGCCACGGTGCTGGGCGCGGCAGGACTCGATCCGACGTTCGTGGTGGGCGGCATCGTGCGCAGCTATCGATCGAATGCGCGATTGGGCAAGAGCGAATTGATGGTGGTCGAGGCAGACGAAAGCGATCGATCGTTTCTGATGCTGACGCCGATGATCGCGGTGGTGACGAATATCGATCGCGAACACATGGATTATTACCACGACATGGAAGACGTGCGCCGTTGCGTCGCGGATTTCGTCAACAAGGTTCCGTTTTACGGTGCGGCGGTTCTCTGTCTCGACGATCCGCATGTGCAGGCGGTGATCCCGAAAGTCGAACGCCGGCGCATCACCTACGGTATGAGCGCGCAGGCCGACATCTCCGCGCACGACATTCAATACGATCAAAATTTCGGCTCGAGCTTTACGGTCCTCAGCGGAATCGATGCGTTGGGCCGAGTGAGTCTGCGCGTGCCGGGCAAGCACAACGTTTATAACTCGCTGGCGGCGATCGCGGTTGGCCTTGAATTGGATGTGCCGTTCGACACGATTGCGCACGCGCTCGGCGAATTCAGCGGAGCCGAACGACGTTTTCAATTCAAAGGCGAAGAGCAAGGCGTGACGGTCGTTGACGATTACGGCCATCACCCGACGGAAATCAAAGCGACGTTGAGTGCGGCGCGGATTGGTGCGCCAAACCGCCGCATCGTCGTGCTGTTTCAACCGCATCGCTATTCGCGCACGAATGACCTGATGGATGAATTCGCCAGCGCTTTTAACAACGCCGACGTACTGCTCGTGCTCGATATCTACGCCGCGAGCGAGACGCCGATTGAAGGAATCAATGCCGAGGTGCTGACTGGCCGCATCAAGAGTTACGGCCACAAGCATGCGGAATACGTCGGCGCTTTGGAAATGGCGGCGGAGAGTCTGCGCAACAAAGTGCGTGAGGGCGATTTGGTGATCACGCTCGGCGCGGGTTCAGTTCATCGCGCCGGCGATCAGTTGTTGGCGCTGTTGCGGGAAGGCTGAAGGGACAGATGAGACAAATGGGACTTATGAGTCCCATGAGTCCCATCAGTCTCATATGTCCCATGAGTCTCATGATTAAGAACGACGAAACCATCGAGGCGATCGTCAATCGGCTCGGCGTGCGCGCTGAACGCGGCAAGCGATTCGCCGAACTCACGAGCTTGCGCGTCGGCGGGGCGATCGATTGGGTCTTAGCGCCGCAGACAGAAGAGCAGGCGGCGGCACTCGTTCATGAACTCGAACAGAATGGAATTGCCTGGCGCCCGTTGGGATCGGGCAGCAACGTGCTGGCTGATGACGGGGAACATCATTACGTGATTCTGAGCTTGAAAGCATTGAAGGCCGATCCAATTTTCGTGGGCGAGCGCGTGTCTGTTAGCGCAGGTTATTCATTGCCACGCCTGTGTATCGATGCGGCACGTCACAGTTTGTCAGGAATCGAAGGCCTGAACGGAATTCCCGGAACTGTCGGCGGTGCGCTGTGGATGAACGCCGGCGCATATGGACAGGAGATCGGCACGGTCGTCGAAACAGTTCGCGTCGCGCGCGGCGGCCGCGTAACTGAGATTCCCGGAACCGAGGTGCAGTGGAATTATCGGCACACCTCATTTCGAGAAGGAGAGTTGTTGTTGGGTGCGACGCTGGTGCTGCACACAGACGACCCTGCAAAGATCGACGCGCGGATGGAGCAAGCGAAGAGTCAGCGCCTGGCCACGCAACCGCACGGCGCGCGCTCGGCCGGGTGCTTTTTCAAGAACGCGCCGTCGTCTCCGGTAGGCACCGGCAAGATGATCGAGGATCTCGGCATGAAGGGAACGCGCCGTGGTGGCGCGGTGGTTTCGCCGAAGCACGCCAACTTCATCGTCACTGAAGGCAATGATGCGAAGGCGTCGGATGCTTTGGCGCTGGCGGAAGAGATTCGCGATCGCGTCAAGCGTGAGCACGGAGTTGATTTGGAATACGTAGCCGCAAATTGGACGAGCAAGTAAATGTTTGGAGTACCGCCTTCAGGCGGCGAATATACCAACGCCGCCTGAAGGCGGTACTCCGAACGCACATCGACCATGAGAGAGCAAGTTATCGCTTCGCGCGGCGCTCGTCGCGCCGCTAGTCAACAGAAAGGTTTCGTGCAACGACCGGCGCGTCGCGACGGTTCTCCTGCGCGCAACTTTTCACCGCGATCGCTGTTTGCGTACGTGCCAAAGGCTTTGAAGTTCGTGCTTGTGATCGTTGTAGTAATCGGTTTGTTCGTCGGTTATCGCTTAGCAGCTTCGGCCGCGCTCTTCCAAGTGCAGTCGATCGACGTCACCGGCACGTCGCGGACCTCGGCGGAAGAGATTCAAGGTCTGACCCGGCGCGCGCTCGCGCGGACCGGAGTATGGCGGGCCGATCTCACTTCGCTCAGCAACGAACTCGGCCGATTGCCGGGCGTCCGGCGCGCCGTGGTGACGCGCGTGCTGCCCGACCGCATTCGCGTGCGCATCAGCGAACGAGTGCCGCTCGCCGTCGTGCGCACTTCCGCCGGTCATTTCGTTTGGGTGGACGACGAAGGCGTGATGCTCGGCGAAATGAAACCTGACGATCGCATGCCGCCGTTTTTCATACGTGGTTGGAATGAAGAAGCCAGTGAAGACGCGCGCAAGGAAAACGCCGCGCGCGAGCAGAAGTATCTCGCGTTAGAGAAGGACTGGACCGCGGCAGGTCTGTCGCCAAGAATCAGCGAAGTCACGCTGTTTGATTTTCAGGACGTGCGCGTCCAATTGGCCGGCGACGATTCGCAGGTGGAGGTGAGGCTCCACTCTGATCCTTCGGCGGCGTATCTCAACTTCGCTTTGCAACAGCTCGACGCTTATAAGCAGACGCCGCGCGGCTCTGTGCTTACTTACCTCGATGTGCAGAAAGAGCGGGTGACAATCGGTTCCCGTTCGGGCAGCCGGACCATGACTGACGCGAGTGCAACCAGCGAATCAAACGGAACTGATAATGCTCGGCCGCAAGCGACGAGCACGAGAAGCGGCGGACCAGATGCCGGGC
>CBFHBI010000428.1:0-3877 GCA_965653755.1 uncultured Blastocatellia bacterium | reverse complement strand
ACGCCACCACAATCGAGATGGCGTAGAGCACGAACATCGGCGCCGCAAACAGCAGCATGTTCGGCACGTCGTTGGTGGGCGACACCACCGCCGCCACAATCAGGATGGTGATAATGGCGCTGCGCCAAATCTTTAACATCCAGCGCGCGGTGATCAGACCCATGCGCGCCAGGACGTAAGTAATCGCCGGCATCTGCGCGACCGCCCCCATTGCCAGCATCAACAGAATAATAAAATCAAAATAGTCGTCAGCCTTCAGCAGCAAACGAAAATCGGAACCCAGACCGAGCAAGTATTTCGCCGCGGGTGGAAATATCAAGTAGTACGCCGTCGCCAATCCAAGGATAAAAAAGGTGGACGACAGCGCGATAAACGGCGTCACATACTTTCGTTCATGCGGATACAGGCCTGGCGAGACGAAGGCCCAGATTTGCCAAAGGAGGAAAGGCACCGCTAAGCCAATCGCCGCATACAACGACACCTTCACGTAAATTGCAAACGATTCCAGGACTGTCGTCACTATCAACTTGTCATTCGGATCGCGCAGCTTTTCGTAGCCCGTGCTCAAATCAACCGGCAGCTTTACATCTTTCGGGACGATGTCGTTCCCGGCGGACAAAGGCTCATCGGTGAACAATCCAAGGTTTCCCTGCGCGTCTTTATCGACGCGAGCCATCACGGATGTCCCCGCTGGAATTGCGACTGGTCCAATTCGCGTCAACTCCGGAAATGCGTAGCGGATTTTGTCGCTCTGATGAAGGGAGTTAAGCGACAGGGTCGAGACCTGTCCGTTCAGACCGGCCACGGGAACCCGGCGTTGCTGTTGCGCTTCGGCGAGCGCGCGGTTCACCGGCGCTTCGAGAAATCGGTAGATGTAACCCGAGACGAACCAGCAGACAAACGCGGCAATCAGGACGAACGCCATGCTGCGAATCAAACGCGTGCGCAGTTCATCCAGATGTTCCAGAAACGACATCTGCCCGCCGAGTTCTTCGCGAGATTCCTTTTCGTCTTTCGATTTGATCAAACGCAGGCTTGGCATTTCGGGAAATGATTTTCAGTTTAGAGCCATTCGTGTTTGCCGTGAGGATTCTCAGGCGGCGCAGCCACAGCAGGAACACCAGTTTCGCGCGGCTGCACCAGCGCAGGATCGACTGGCGTGATCGAAGGCGCGATAGTTTCGGCCGTGGCTGAGACTCCAGCCGAATCGAGCGCGGCAGCTTCGCGCGCGGCGCGAATTTTTTCGGTGGCCTTATCGATGAAATTACTCGTCGGGTCGTCGTCGAAGCCCTTCTCGAAATTTTCGAGATTCACCTCGCGCTCCCAGGTGCGTTTGAAATCCTCAGACGCGCGCCGAAACTCGGCCAATCCTTTGCCTAACTGACGGCTGAGCTGGGGCAGCCGCCGCGGGCCAAAGAAAATTAGCGCCGCGCCGAGAATGACCAGCAACTCCGTGCTGCCGAGGGAATCGAGGATGAGTAAATACATGACTTGCTGCTCCGGACTCGTTCTTTAATGCGCCGGAAAGCTAGATTGTAACGCGAGGTGTCGCCGCAGGTACAGAAACGAACTATTGTTTCCGCGAGCGGCGTTAGAGTACCGATTTTAGTCGGGCTCTTCCAACCAGACCGTAGAGCCAACTAAAGTTGTTACTCTGACTCGGTAACCTTGACACCTCTCTGGCGCTCCCGCAATCTGCTTCAGCTATGCGAATCGTTTCGTTACTGCCTTCCAGCACCGAAATTGTCTGCGCGCTTGGATTGGAAGAACAACTTGTCGGCATCACACACGAGTGCGACTATCCGGCATCGGTTGTGGCGAAACCGCGTCTTACGGCCAGCCGCATCTCACACGAAACTATGACCAGCGCGGAAATCGATCATGCCGTACGATCCCAATTGGACGGACACGGATCGATTTACGATCTCGACGAGGCGAGGTTGCGTGAACTGAAACCGGATCTGATTTTGACGCAGGAACTGTGCGAAGTTTGCGCCGTCAGCTACAAGACGGTCCTACTCGCCGCGCGTGCCTTCGAGGGGGATGCAAAAGTCGTTTCGTTGGAACCAAACACCATCGAAGATATCTTCGCGAACATTCGTCTGGTCGGTGAGTTCACCAATCGAGTTCACGACGCCGATCAATTGCTCGATGCCTTGAAGACCCGACTGCAACACGTCCGAGCAAAGTCTCAGACTATTACCGGACGGCCTCGCACGTTGATGCTTGAATGGTTGGAGCCGCCGTTTGCTCCGGGCCATTGGGTCCCGGAACAGGTCGAGATTGCCGGCGGCGATCATGCGTTTGGCAAGGCAGGGCAAAAAAGCGTGACCACGACCGCAGCAGAAATTCGCGCGTATGCCCCCGAAGTAATCGTGCTGATCCCGTGTGGCTACTACAAGGAAGACATCGTGCGCCAGTTGCCATCGGCGAATTTGCCGGCGGGTTGGAGCGACTTGCCCGCAGTCAAAAATGATCAGGTTTGGGCTGTTGACGCGACTTCATATTTCAGCCGGCCCGGGCCGCGCGTGGTTGACGGCGTCGAAATCCTGGCGAAGATCCTGCATCCGCAAGTCTTTGGTTCACCGACAAACGACGAAGCGATACGAGTGTCGGAAGCCCGCGCGTAAGCAAGGGCAGCGCACACTTCCAGACACTCACGCTTTAAGTGGCCCTTCCTGACGGCGGGCTTCTGACACGCTCATGACTACGTATCCGCCAAATTCACTCGAATCGTTTGCGCGCACGGCTGATGCAGTCGCTGCGACGACGAAGAAGCTCGAGAAAGCGCGCCTACTCAGCGAGTACTTTGAGCCTTTGAGCGACGAAGACCTCGCGCGTGCGGCACGGTATTTCGCCGGTCAGCAGTTCGCCCAAAGCGATGTGCGCACGACTAACGTCGGCGGCAGGATTCTCAGTGAAGCGATGTGTCTGGCGACGGGTGTCGCGCCGGAAACGCTCGGGCCGCGGTACGCGCGCTGGGGCGATGCTGGCGACGTCGCGTTTGAAATTTTTTGTGAAGCGAAGCCGAACAATCAGCCGAGCCTCATGCTCTCCGATACCGAAACGTTGCTGTCCCAATTGAGTTCGACTCGCGGCAAGAATGCCAAGACAGAACTTCTGGCCAAGGTATTTACCAGGGCGACGCCGTTGGAAGCGAAGTATCTGGTGAAGTTGCTCGCCAGCGATTTGCGCATCGGCCTGCGCGAGGGCTTGGTTGAAGACGCCATCGCGCGGGCCTTCAAACAGCCGCTGGCGGACGTTTCCATGGCTAACATGCTGCGCGGCGACATCGGCGAGGCAGCAGTTCGCGCGCGCGCGGGCGCGCTCGGCGAGATCGAGATGCGCTTGTTTCATCCGTTGAAGTTCATGCTGGCGACGCCGGCGTCTGATCTCGCCGACATTGCCCGCACAATGCCTGACGATTTTTTTGTCGAAGATAAATTCGACGGCATTCGCGGGCAGGTTCACGTGCAAAGCGGACGCGTGGCGATCTATTCACGGACCCTGGATGAAATATCGATTCGCTTTCCGGAACTGTACGAGCCGCTGGCGGCGCTGCCGACTGATGCGATCCTCGACGGCGAAATCATCACGGCGCGCGGCGCGGAGATTCTGCCCTTCAGCGATTTGCAAAGACGGCTTGGCCGCAAAATCGTAAGCGAAGAGTTGCTGACCAGCACGCCCGTGGTCTTCGTTGCCTGGGACATTCTGTACGCAAACGGCGAAGTATTAATCGATGAGTCGTTGCAGACCCGCCGTGCGCGTCTCGAGGAACTGGTCAGTACGGCCTGCGGCAGCGGGCGCGTCGATTTGGGAACGCTCAGACTATCGCAAGCAAAGCGATTCAATCAGGTGGCGGTGCTTGATGACGAAT
>CBFHBI010000427.1:0-3901 GCA_965653755.1 uncultured Blastocatellia bacterium | reverse complement strand
GCCGGCATCGTCGCGTCCGTCCGCTCACTGCTGCAATTGACGTATTCGGAATTCGAACTAATCGTCGTGAATGACGGTTCCAAGGACGACACGCTCGAGATTCTGAAGCAGGAATTCAAGCTCGCACCATTTCCCGAAGCCTATCGCATTCGTTTGCCCACGAAACCCGTGCGGCAGATCTATCTTTCGACCATTTATCCAAACCTCCGCGTCATCGATAAAGAGAACGGCGGCAAAACGGACTCGGGCAATGCCGGCATCAACGCAGCGCGATATCCGCTCTTTTGTTTGATCGATGCCGATTCGATCCTTCTCCGCGACAGTTTGAAAAGAGCGGTGCAGCCTTTTGTTGAGGACCCACGCACCGTCGCCTGTGGCGGGACGATTCGCATTGTCAACGGCTGTCGCGTCCGCGACGGTTACCTGGAATATGCCGGTGTGCCAACGAACCCACTGGCATTATTCCAGGTGATCGAATACTTGCGTGCTTTTCTTTTTGGGCGAATGGGTTGGGCGCCGCTGAATGCTTTGCTCGTGATCTCAGGCGCGTTTGGCATTTTCGACAAAGAGACCGCGGTGAGCATTGGCGGCTATCGCACCGACACGCTCGGTGAAGATATGGAACTGGTGGTGCGCCTGCATCACGCGTTGATTGAAAGACGAGTGCCGTACCGGATTGCCTTCGTGCCCGATCCGGTGTGCTGGACCGAAGCCCCCGAAAGTCTCAAGGTCCTGCGAAACCAGCGTGTCCGTTGGCAGCATGGTTTAGGTGACAGTATGAAGCTTCATCGCGAGCTGTTCTTCAAACGGGGTAGCGGATTTGTCGGCTGGGTGGCGATGCCTTACATGTTCGTCTTCGAATGGCTCGGTCCATTAATTGAAATTGGCGGTTACGTCTTCGTGCTGACCGCCTGGCTGGTAGGAGTTCTGTCGCATTCGGCGATGTTGCTGTTCCTGCTGTTTGCGATTGGATTCGGCATGGTCTTATCCGTTACCTCATTGCTGCTGGAAGAATTGTCATTTCACACCTATCCGAAATTCCGGCATATCCTGCTGCTGTTTCTGGGCGTCATCGCCGAGAACTTCGGCTATCGCCAAATCACTTCCTACTGGCGCCTCGTAGGCCGCATCAAGTGGATGTTCGGAAAGAAAATGGAATGGGGTGAGATGACGCGCACCACGAGCTGGCAGGCGAAAGACGCGCAGTAAAACACTCGTGACCGCATCTCTATCAGCGACCTGTCAATATTGACAGTTTCAATCCACACCAAAAATTGAGCAAGTAACGTTGTCGAATAGAACTACGCCGCTGCGAACTGGACTGACGTGGCCGTCGACGATTTTATGAGTGACGAGAAGGAAAAAATAAACACGTCTGGCAATGGATCGCAGCGCACGGTAGTCGTGGTCGAGGACGATCAGATTATCGCGACCGTGCTTGAACATTTGCTGTCGCGGCGCGGTTATAAGGTCGAGGTCGCTCGCGATGGCCGGCAAGCCGTGCAATACATCGACGCGACGGAAGCGCCACCAGAGTTGGTTCTGCTGGATGTGATGCTGCCGTACGTCGATGGATTCGAGTTGATCAATAAGATTCGCGCGCACGCAACCTGGAGCCAGGTGCCGGTGATCATGCTGACGGCGAAATCGACGGAACAGCACATCGTGCGCGCGCTCGACAACGGCGCAAACGATTACGTCGTCAAGCCGTTTCGCCCCGAAGAACTCATGGCCCGCGTGCGGCGCTTGATAAAGGTATCGTGACCTTTGAAGAGCCATCGATACATCCTGACCGCAGGAATGTTGTTGCTGCTGCCGGTCGTGCTCGCGGCGCAAACTGAAACCGGTCAGATTCGGCCGACGGCAACGCCGGAAGAGAAGCAAACCGCGCCTGCGCCAACCAACGCCGCTGATCCGATACTGATCATTGAGACCGGGGCCTCGTACGAGCATCTGTCGAACGGCTACGGGAACTGGCAGACTTATTTTCTTTCGTTCAACCGGAAATTTTCTACGGGGCAGACACTCTACGGCACAGCGTCATCGGTAACTCGGTTTGGTTTGACTGATCCGAATTTCATGGTGGGATATGTGCAGCCGCTCGATAAATCAAAGCATTGGACTACAACGTTCGAAGCGTCGGGCAGTCCGAGCCACAACACGCTGCCGACCCTTGCGCTGTTCGGCCAACTGACGCGCGTCCTGGGCAAAGGATGGGTTGGCAGCGCCGGCATCCGTTACAGTCACTACACTACAGATAAAGTGAATATGGGAGTCTTCGGCATTGAGAAATACGTCAAGGCGTATCGCGCGGCCTACACGATGTACGTGGCCCATCTGAACGGCCGAGGCACATCGGTGAGTCATCTATTTCAGGGAAATTATTATTACGGCGAGCGCAACAGCGTTGGTGTCGCTGTAGCATTCGGACAAGAAATCGAAAACATCAATGGCCGGCTCATACGAACGGACGTCCGCGACGTTAGCCTCGTCGGCCGTCACTGGATGACAAAGCGATGGGGTGTGTCTTACGTCGGTGTCTGGCATCGTCAGGGAACTTTCTACACCAGGAGCGGCGCACAAATTGGTGTCCTCCTGAGTTTCTGAGCATCAATGTATGGCGACAGCACTTCAGCATAAGGCTGCGACCACCTTGATGGTCGCGGCGTTGGCGCTCATTGCGTTGGCAGTCGCCGAGTTCCGTTACACCATTGGATTCGCCAAGCTTGGTATCGTCCTCAATCTGGGGATCTTTCTGTTGCTCTTCTTGATGATTCGTCAAGAGACGACGCGACGCGAAGTTGCCGAGCGACACTTGCGCGCATCCGAAGCGCAATTCCATGGTTTGGTTCAGCACGCTGGAGACATCATCTATCGCACCGACGAAAAAGGTCACTTCACTTTTATAAACGAAACGGTCGAGGAACTGATGGGCTACCAGCCGGACGAGTTGCTTCGTCGTCACTTTCTCGAACTGGTTTCTGCGTCGCAACGCTCACAAGTCGGAGAATTCTACGCCAGACAATTTGCCGAACGCGCGGCGAGCACGTTTCATTACTTCCCCGTGCAGCGTAAGGACGGTTCGGAAATGTGGGTGGCCCAGACTGTGCAATTGATTCTTGAGGATGAGCGCATCGCGGGAGCGCAGGGCGTGGCGCGCGACGCAACGCAGCGCGTGCGCCTGCAAGAAGAACTCGCGCAAGCACGCGATGCAGCGCTCGAATCGGCGCGTCTGAAATCGGAATTCCTGGCGAACATGAGCCACGAGATTCGCACACCGATGAACGGCATCATCGGCATGAGCAGTCTGCTGGCTGATACCGAACTCGATCGACATCAGCGCCTCTTTGTTGACAACATTCGCGAAAGCGCCGACGCCTTGCTGGGAATCATCAACGACCTGCTGGACTTTTCGAAGATCGAAGCCGGCAAGCTGGAGATCGAAGCCCGCGATTTCGATTTGCGCGCAGTCATTGATGGCATCATCAGCATCTTCATCGAAGCCGCCGAGAAAAAGAAACTCGAACTCACCGCGATGATTGAGGCCGGCGTTCCCACGCGTCTGCAAGGCGATGCTCCGCGTCTGCGGCAGGTACTAATCAACCTAATCGGCAACGGCATCAAGTTCACCACCGAAGGCGAGGTCGCCGTCAACGTGCAATCTGTTGAGCAAACGGACGCACGGGCAGTGCTGCGCTTCGCCGTTCGAGATACCGGCGTCGGCATTTCTGAAGAGGCACAGGAGCGATTGTTCACCGCTTTCGTCCAGGCCGACGGCTCGACTGCGCGCCGGTTCGGCGGCACTGGCTTGGGTCTGGCAATCTCGAAACAATTGGTCGAAGCGATGGGCGGAGAAATCGGTATCGACAGCGAAATCGGAAAGGGCTCGACCTTTTGGTTT
>CBFHBI010000426.1:0-3906 GCA_965653755.1 uncultured Blastocatellia bacterium | reverse complement strand
TTACGCGCCCGACCGGCATGCCAGCGGCATGAATTTCATCTGAAACTGAAACGTGGCCCAACCTGCAATCTCGATTGATGAACTCCGCCGTCGCCACCTCTGCAAAGTCATGATCTTCGCTGGCGATCCAGAAAACGGGTGCGGCTTTGATGCCACGTTGCGTCAGGCATTCCGCCAATTTTATCGCCGACTTCGCCTTGTAGATCGTGTACAGCGGTCCGCCAAAAAGACCAGCCTGTTGACCTCAAACGACTGCGACGCAATCCGCTTCGCGCAGCCGCGCGATTTGCGCAAAGGTTTTCTCGCCCGCGCCCCAGCGCCGATTCATCTGCTCCAATGCGTTGCAAAGCCGCGCTCGATCGGCTGAATAATTTTCGAGCACACGTTCACGACGAGCCGCCAAGTCGTAATGGTGATTTACAGCCTCCGGATAGACACGGCGCAACGCTGTCGGGTCGCTGAGGTAATCGAGGAGGAGCTTGCTTTGTTGCGGAATTTCCTTGAACGAAATGTTTTCGACCCGCAGGCCGCGTTGTTCCGGCGAGGCATGACAGGCAGTTTCGGCGATGCTCAATTTGGGTTTGCTCCTGTGGGAGCCATTTTACGCGGCAGGTGTCAGAACCGCGAGCGGTAGCGAGCGGATCGGCGTGACAGTTGATGCATCAGCGTGGAAAAGATAAGCCGCTTCGATCCAGCGCTCACGCACGAGCTTCCGACACCTGCGCGCACTCGCGTAGCAACCTTTCGATTTCCGCGACGGCTTCGTTGTTCGGTTGCTTTAACGGCGCGCGCACACTGCCGCCAACATAGCCGGCCATTTCCATTGCTGTTTTCAGTCCGCCAATCCCGTAGGTCTTAGTCACCGCACGCGCGAGAGGCGTCAGACGAGTTTGCAAATCCATCGCGCGATCGATTTCATTCGCAGCGATTGCTTGCAGGATTTCAAGACAAAGCTCCGGGACGCAACATCCGACCGCAAGAATTCCGGCGCATGCGCCGGCACGCAGCGCGTCGGCAAAGGCGGTGCCGTTGCCAATCATGACGGCGAAATCTGGGCCGCACGCCGTCACGGTTTCGGCGAAGTTTTTGATGTCATTAGAACTATCTTTGATGCCGATGATGTTTTGGTGCGTGCTCAAGCGTGCAGCCGTCTGCTGGTCAATCTTAATTCCCGTCAGGTCGGGCATGCTGTAAAGAATGACCGGAATCTTCGCGGCGTCGGCGATCGCGGTGTAGTGCTCGATCAGCACCTCCTGGGTGATCGCAGACCGATAGAAATTCGGAGTGATCACGAGTACGGCTTCAGCTCCGGCAGTTGCAGCGCGCTCAATTTCCTTAATCGTGCCGCGCGTGCTCTGTTGTCCAGCGCCGACGATGAACGAAAGCTCCGCCGGAGTCGCCGCGTGCGCCGTCTCGATGACGCGAAGGTACTCGGCTTCGTCCAGGTTGACGCGTTCGCCGGTTGAGCCGAGGACGACGTAACCCGTGACGCCACGGACATTCCATTTGCCGAGGTTTTCAGTCAGTCCGGCAAAATCAATCTCTTGCGATTCGGTAAATGGCGTCGTGACCGGCAACAGCAGACCGTTTAGCTTTAGTGGCATGGCTCTCTTAAAAGGTCATCGTGATTCTACTGATCAGCCCACGACATTCGCAACGTCTCGAATAGAGCTTGGTTGCGACTGCCGAACTGGCTCACTTATAATTTGCGAGTCTCGATTTCGTCTCCGCAGAGAGCAGCAACATGCCATATCTCAAACCCGAGCGACCCGAAAAAGTCAGCGCGCCATCGCTGCGCGCCAGCAAAGAACGAGGCGAGCGTTTGGTTTGTCTGACAGCCTATGATTATCCGACCGCGCGCATCGTGGACGAGGCCGGTATCGACATCATTCTGGTTGGCGACAGTCTTGGCAACGTGGTGCTGGGTTATGGCAACACCGTGCCGGTGACACTCGAAGAGATTCTGGTGCACGTCAAAGCTGTCCGCCGCGGCGTGCAGCGCGCGCTGCTGGTGGCGGATATGCCTTACGGATCGTTTCACACCGGAGCAGACGATACAGTGCGCGCGGCTTTGCGTCTGGTGAAGGAAGGCGAAGCGGAGGCTGTCAAACTCGAAGGCGGACAGAAACGAGTGAAGCTGGTGCGGCGTCTGGTGAACGAAGAAATCTCGGTCATGGGCCACATCGGCCTGACTCCGCAATCGATCAATCAACTCGGCGCATATCGGGTGCAAGGCAAGACTGCCGATGCCGCGCGTCAATTACTTGATGATGCGTATGCGCTCGAAGATGCGGGCGTATTTTCAATCGTGCTCGAGTTGGTTCCACGAGAGATTGCGCAGATGATTACTGAGAACGTGAAGGTCCCCACGATCGGAATCGGCGCCGGCGTACACTGCGACATTCAAGTGCTGGTGTTTCATGATTTGCTGGGCATGGCTTTCGGCAAACTGCCTCGGTTCGTGCGTGAGTACGCCAACCTCCGCGAAACGATCACTGACGCGGTCACCCGCTGGGCCGAAGATGTTCGCAACGGGAGTTATCCTTCCGACGGAGAGTCGTACGGCTTGCCCGCTGAGGCCGCCGTAGAGTTGAAGATCGTAAAAAGCAGTGAATCGTAAATCGTGAATAGTAAATAGAACGACTGGCTCTATGACGATAACTCGGTTCCGTTTCACGGCGTTTTTCTATTTTCTATTTACGATTTACTATTCACGAGTAAATGGAAATCATAAACAGGCGTAAGCGAATGATGTCGGTTGCTCGCCGCTTGCGACGGGAAGAACATCGCACCATTGGCCTGGTGCCGACGATGGGCGCGTTGCACGACGGGCATCTCAGCCTGATTCACGGAGCGCGTGCTTTGTGCGATGTGGTCGTGGTTTCGGTCTTCGTCAATCCCGCCCAGTTTGGGCCATCGGAAGATTTCGAAAGCTATCCCCGGGACTTGACCCGCGATTCAGCGCTGCTGGCTGAGTACAACGTCGATTACGTATTCGCGCCGACGGTCGAAGAGATTTACCCGCACGGCTTTTCCACGTACGTCACTGTCGAAGGTCTATCCGACAAACTTGAAGGCGCCGCGCGACCGGGACACTTTCGCGGTGTGACCACGGTAGTTTCGATCCTGCTCAACATTGTGCGGCCGGACTTTGCGTTCTTTGGCCAAAAAGATGCGCAACAATCAATCGTGATCAAACAGATGGTCCGCGACCTCGCCTTCGATGCCGAAATAGTTGTGTTGCCGATCGTGCGCGAAGAGTCGGGATTGGCCCTATCTTCGCGGAATGCTTATTTGGACGATGATGAACGGCGGGCCGCGGTCGTGTTGAATGGCGCCTTGTTGCGCGCCAGCGCGGCGTACGAGAACGGAGAACGGAACGCCGCGCGCTTGATCGATTTGGTGCGCTCGACCATCGAGCAAGAACCGCTCGCGCGCATTGACTATGTGAGTCTCAACGACGCCGAGACGCTCGAGAAGATCGATAAGATTGATCAGAGCCCGGCGTTATTGTCGCTCGGTGTCTTCATTGGTAAGACGCGTCTGATTGATAACATTATGCTCGGTCAATCAAAGAAGAGCGCAGTGACGGCGAGCGCATAACCCGAATCGAATGACTCAGAAGGCGCACATATCTTTCAAGCTAAACGGCGAGCCGGCTGAAGTTGCGTTCGCGCCGCACAAGACCTTGCTCGAGGTGCTGCGCGAGGATTTGGGTCTGACCGGAACCAAGCACGGATGCGAACTCGGTGAATGCGGCACGTGCACGGTGCTCCTCGATGGGCGATCGATTTTGTCTTGCCTGATGCTGGGTCTTGATGCCGAAGGACGCGACGTCACGACGATTGAAGGCATGGCTAAGAACGGGCGGCTGCATCCATTGCAGGACACGTTCGCCGATCTCGG
>CBFHBI010000425.1:0-3910 GCA_965653755.1 uncultured Blastocatellia bacterium | reverse complement strand
TCAAGCCGGAACACATCAAGAACCGCATGCTGGGCCACTGGGGCGCCAGTCCCGCGCTGTCATTTATTTACACGCACCTGAACCGTGTCATAAAACTGAACGACCTTGAAATGATTTACATGGCGGGACCAGGCCACGGGGCGCCGGGCGTGCTCGGTCCGGTCTATCTCGAAGGTTCGTACTCAGAAGTTTATCCCGAAAAGTGTTTGGATGAAGAAGGACTCACACGCTTCTTCAAAGAGTTTTCCTTTCCCGGGGGCATCGGCAGCCACTGCACGCCGGAAACGCCCGGCTCGATTCATGAAGGTGGCGAGTTGGGTTACGTGCTTTCGCACGCATGCGGCGCGGCTTTCGACAACCCTGAACTGATCGTCGCAGCGGTCGTCGGTGATGGCGAAGCCGAGACTGGACCGCTGGCGACCTCCTGGCACATCAACAAGTTTCTCAATCCGATTCGCGACGGCGCGGTGCTGCCGATTTTGAATCTTAACGGTTACAAAATTAATAACCCCACGTTGCTGGCGCGAATCAGTCACGAAGAGTTGGAAGATCTTTTCAAGGGCTACGGCTACACGCCTTACTTCGTCGTAGGCTCGGATGCGATGAGTCTGCATCAGGCGATGGCGGCGACGTTGGATCGTTGCGTGAGCGAGATCAAAATTGCCAGACGCGAGGCGCGCGCGACTGGAGCGCAAGCGTCCACGCTTGCCAGCCTCGGCAACCGAGACGGTTGCGCTCCAGTCGCCCGCCCGCGCTGGCCGATGATCATTCTGCGGACGCCGAAAGGTTGGACTGCGCCCGGCGAAGTTGACGGCAAAAAACTCGAAGGCTTTTGGCGTTCACATCAAGTGCCGCTCGCCGGCGTGAAAAAGAACCCTGCGCATCTGAAGATGCTGGAAGACTGGCTGCACGCATACAAACCTGAAGAATTGTTCGATGAAAATGGGACGCCCGTGGCGGAATTGCGCGCGTTGACGCCGACGGGCAGGCAACGGATGGGTGCGAACCCTCACGCGAACGGTGGGCTGTTGAAGAAAGCTTTGCGTCTTCCTGACTTCCGCGACTACGCAGCGAAGTTTGATAAGCCGGGACAGATTGAACTCGAGAACACGCGGCCGCTGGGAATGTTTCTGCGCGACGTGATGAAGCAGAACATGACCAACTTCCGCGTCTTCGGTCCGGACGAGAACACCTCGAACAAGCTCGACAACATTTACGAAGTCAGCAAGAAATTCTGGATTGCTGAAACATTTCCCGAAGATGCGCAGGGCGGCGAACTAGCGTCAGACGGCCGCGTAATCGAAATGCTCAGCGAGCACACGCTCGAAGGCATGTTCGAAGGTTATTTGCTCACCGGACGTCACGGTTTCTTCTCGACTTATGAAGCGTTCGCGCACGTGATCGACTCGATGTTCAATCAGCACGCGAAGTGGCTGTCGATCTGTAATGGACTTCCCTGGCGTCGGAACATCGCCTCGCTCAACCTGCTCATCACTTCCACGGTCTGGCGACAGGATCACAACGGCTTCACGCATCAGGACCCAGGCTTTATCGACGTGGTCGTCAACAAACGTGCAGAGGTGACGCGCATTTACCTGCCGCCTGACGTGAACAGCTTGTTGTCGGTCGCCGATCATTGCTTGCGCAGCGAGAACTACATCAACGTGATAGTCAGTGACAAGCAGATGCACCTGCAGTATCTCGAAATGGACGCGGCGATTACGCACTGCACCAAAGGCATAAGCATTTGGGGCCAGGCCAGTAACGACCAGGGAACCGAGCCTGATGTGGTGATGGCCTGCGCCGGCGACATTCCGACGCAGGAAGCTCTCGCGGCAACCGCGATGCTGCGCGAAGAATTTCCGGATTTGAAGATTCGCTTCATCAACGTGATCGACCTCTTCAAGATGCAGAGCCATCGCGAACATCCGCACGGATTGACTGATCGCGATTTTGACAGCCTGTTCACCGTGGACAAGCCGATCGTCTTCAACTTTCATGGATATCCCTGGCTGATCCATCGGCTGGCTTACAGTCGTCACAATCACCGGAACTTGCATGTGCGCGGCTACAAAGAGCGCGGCAACATCAACACGCCGATGGAGCTGGCCATCGACAACGAAATCGATCGGTTCACTTTGGCGATCGACGTGATTGATCGCGTGCCGAAGCTGCAGACGATCGGGGCGCACGCGAAGGAGAAGTTCATCAACATGCAGATCGATGCGCGGCGTCACGCGCATGAGCATGGGATCGATAAACCCGAGATTCTCGAATGGCGCTGGCCGTTCTGAATGGCGAAATCGGGGCAGTAGCCCGACCGTGAGGAAGGGAGTTGTGCTTTCGGTCTGCGCCCTCCCTGACGGTCGGTCTGCGCCCTCCCTGACGGTCGGGCTACTGCCCCGAGGGCGATACGGAGACAGATGAAGATTCAATTTCATGGTGCAACCGGTGACGTAACCGGCTCGGCTTATCATGTGTTAACGAAAGACGCGAGCATTCTGGTTGACTGCGGGATGTTCCAGGGCGGCCGAAAAGAAAAGGCCAAGAATCGCAATGCGGGAAAGCTCGAGGGCGGCAAACTTGACGCGGTAGTTCTCACTCACGGCCATCTTGATCACGTGGGCCGTCTGCCGATTCTTACTCGCAAGGGTTACGAAGGGCCGATTTATGCGACCCAAGCAACACTCGACATTGCGACATTAATTCTTAAAGACTCGCTGATGCTGCAAAAGGCGGATCTCAAACGCGAGAATCAGCAACGCGCCCGCGCTAAGCAACCGCCGCTCGAGCCGCTCTTCGAAGATCCGGACGTACGGAACCTGAAACCGCTCCTGCGGCCAATTAAGTACAACCAGCGCGCAGAAGTGGCGCCGGGAATCGAAGCACGATTCGTTGATGCGGGTCACGTGATCGGCTCTTCAAGCATCGAGCTGACCATTACCGAAAATGGCCGCAAGAAAGATGTCGTCTTCTCCGGCGACCTGGGCCCACGAGGCGCGCCACTGATGAACGATCCGACTCCCTTTGAGAAAGCGGACGCCGTGATTATGGAGTCAACTTACGGCGATCGTCACCATCGGAATCTGCATGAAACGGCCATCGAAGGCCGAGAGATCATCGGTCGCGCCCTTGAAAGGAAGGCCAAGATTCTGGTTCCCATCTTCGCCGTCGGACGCACCCAGTTACTCCTTTATCTTCTGGCCGGGGCGTTTCGGCGTGGAACGCTGCCAAAGTTTCCGATCTTTCTCGACAGTCCGATGGCCATCGAAGCCACCAAAGTCTACGGTCGAAACAACGAATTGTTCGACGAAGAAGCGAAGCAGATGGCCGAGTCCGGCGAGCTACGCAAGAGCCTCGCGGACGCGCGTGCATGTCCCAAGCCCGGAGATTCGCGCGCACTCAATTACGTCAACGGTCCGTGCCTGATTATGGCTGGCGCCGGCATGTGTACCGGCGGCCGCATCATCCATCACCTGCGCCATAACCTGCCCATCAAAGGGACTGTCGTGCTAATCGTCGGCTATCAATCGGCCAATTCGTTGGGTCGCAGATTAGTAAACGGCGAAAAAGAAGTGCGAATTGTTGGCGAGAGAATTCCCGTAAATGCGTCAGTGCACACGATGGGCGGCTTTAGCGCTCACGCCGATCAGAAAGGTCTGCTGGATTGGTATGGAGCCGTGGCACCGTCGAAGCCCCGCACGATCATCACGCATGGCGAGGATCGCGCGCGCGAAGTATTTTCAGAGTTGATTCGTACGAAACATGGAATGCGGACGGAGTGTCCGAACCTGGGAGATGTGATTGAGATCTAGCGTCAGAACCGAGCGCGTCGATGGAGCGCGGGCCTCCCTGCCCGCATGAGCGCGAAGCGCGAACAAATGCTGAGCGTGCTGCGCACGCTTTGCGG
>CBFHBI010000424.1:0-3911 GCA_965653755.1 uncultured Blastocatellia bacterium | reverse complement strand
TGCGCGCGCTTTCCTGCTGGTAGCTCGTCTGCTGTCGCGCAAGCCGCCACCCGCATACGAACGACTCTATCGCTCATATGCTTTCAGTCCGGAACTTTTAAGAGCATCAGACATCGCCCGCCGCGAGCGTGGCCGCAAAGTGATCTCGACGGCCGTTGGCAGAGTTTACGATCTCAACCGAATTTTTCTGCGTGTGAATCGCCGGCACTTCGACGGTGGGATTGAAAAGCCCGTGCTTACGTGGTCCCAAAGACGAACCCGGAGCATCCTGGGACATCACGATGCAGCCCATGACACGATCACCATCAGCAAAACTCTCGACGCCCCGGAAGTTCCTGAATGGTTTGTGGAATACATAATGTTTCACGAGATGCTGCACATCAAATATCCGGCTCGCCTCATCAATGGCCGCCGATATTATCACACGCCCGCCTTTCGCGCTGAGGAGCAGGCCTATCCGCGTTACGAGCAGGCACAGGAGTGGCTCGACCGCGTAATCCGCAGCCGGCGCGAATTAAGATCACGAGCGGCCTAGTAAACAACAAACAATTCGGGAACTCTCAACCGCTTCAAACGTTAATTCAAAACAGGTAGGTGGGCTCCTCCTGAGAGCGGGCAAGCAACGTCTGCGATCTTACGATCAAGGACGCGGCTTGCTCGTTCTGTTTTTATCTGATTGAGCGGCTGGACAAGTTCGCGCGCGTCCCGCTAGACTACGTGGTTTGTAGAATGCAGCGACTTCCTGTCCTAGGACAATCAATACGATTTAAGAGAGAAACGAGATAATGGCAATTCCAGCAACACAAATCCGGCGAGGCATGGTCATAGTTTTCGAGGGTGAGCCCTGCCGCGTAGTCGAATTTCGTCACCATACCCCGGGTAATCTACGCGCAATGATACAGACAAAGCTGCGTAGCCTGCGCTCCGGATCATCTTTCGAGCATCGCTTCCGCTCAGCCGACACGATTGAGCGAGCGTCCTTGGAGCAGCATCAGATGGAGTATCTCTACTCGGACGGTTCACATCACCATTTCATGAACACCGAGAATTACGAGCAGGTTGCCCTGAGTGATGAAGAACTGGGCGATTCCGCGCAATGGCTGTCGCCCGGGTTGAAGATTCAGGCTGAGTTTTATGAGGGATCGCCCATCGGCATCGACATGCCACCGTCGATCGAACTGACCGTTACCCAAACCGAACCGTCGCTGAAAGGCGCGACCGTTTCAAATGTGAATAAGCCGGCTACTTTGGAGAACGGTGTTACGATTCAAGTACCACCATTTATCAATCAAGGTGATCGTATTCGCGTGGATCCGAATGAAGGCCGATACATTGAACGAGCACGCTAGTTGAGTTCGGCCGGCCCGACGATTCGTTCTGGGCTCCAACCGCCAAAGCCGTGTATTTCATTTATAGTTTCCTGCTGACTCTGGGCTTCGTCCTTCTCCTCCCTCGATTCGTCATCGACGCGTTCCGCAGCGGGAAATACGTTACCGGTCTAAGTGAACGTCTCGGCCGCATCCCGAAATTCCATCGATCCGATGCCCCTGTGGTTTGGCTGCACTGCGTTTCCGTCGGCGAGACCGAAGCTGCACGGCCGCTGGTCGCCGCTCTTCGCCAGCACTTTCCCGATCATCGAATCGTTATCTCTACCACCACGGTTACCGGACAAGAGGTCGCTTGTCGGGCATTCGCGAGCGAAGCCGCGGCGGTTTTCTACTTCCCGATCGATTGGGGTTGGACCGTTCGCCGAGTATTGAACTCCATCAATCCAAACGCAGTCCTGATTATGGAAACCGAGCTATGGCCGAATCTGCTCCGCGAATGCCACCGGCGCTCGATTCCCGTCGCGCTGGTCAACGGCCGCATCTCGCCAAAGTCGTTTCATCGCTACCTGCGTATTCGCACCTTTATGCGCCGCGTGCTCGGCAACCTCACTCTTGCGCTGATGCAATCCGAAGAGGATGCGCGCCGCATTTCTGAGTTGGGCGTCGCCGATGAACGAATTAAGACATTGGGAAATATGAAGTTCGACGGCGCGCAGTTGCCAACAATTGCGGAAGAGATGTCTTCGCAATTGCAAGTCCGCTTCGCGTTGAATGCCGATGAGCGGTTGATTGTCGCCGCCAGCACACATGCGCCCGAAGAGACTATCGTCATCGAAGCATTCAAACGAGTTAAGCAAACACCGTCGGGCAAGGCAGCCCGTCTTCTGATTGCTCCGAGACACCCGGAACGATTTGAAGAAGTTGCCAAACTGATCGTCGCGTCAGGATTCACCTGGTCGCGAAAGTCGGCGCCAGCATCGCCGGCAGATGAGTCGTCAACGATCATTCTGCTCGATTCAATCGGCGAACTGCGCGCAGCATATCAATTTGCTGACATCGCTTTCATTGGGGGCAGTTTGATTCCGCATGGCGGGCAAAACGTGCTCGAGCCTGCCGCGCAAGGCGTGGCGATCATCACCGGCGCGCACACGCACAATTTTGCCGCTATCGTCGCAGCTCTCCTGGCACAGGATGCATTGATTCAACTTCCCCGAGCGTCTGTGACCGAAGCACCAGCGGCGCTCGCTGCTTGTCTGGTTGAGCTTCTGGGTGATGAGGAGCGTCGGAAATCGATGGGCTTTCGCGGTCAGAGCGTCTGCACAGCAAATCGTGGCGCAACACAGCGCACGATTGACGTCATTGCGAAGCTGCTCGCCTCGCGCACACGCGTTGACACATCACTTCCCTCCCCGGCCGTCGCTGTGGCGCTAAATGAATAGCGCTGTTTCATTCGCGTTGACTCCACTCAGCGCCGTCTATGGCGTCGGTATCAGGCTGCGAAATCTTTTGTACCGGCGTGGATTGCTGCGAACTTTCTCGGTCGATGCGCCAGTAATCAGTGTCGGGAATTTGACAACGGGGGGAACCGGCAAGACGCCGCTGGTTCAATGGATTGCCGAGCAGTTGGTTGCGAGCGGTCGGCGCCCATGCGTGCTCACGCGTGGCTACGCTCGAAAGTCCTCCGGTCGCGTGGTCGTTTCTGATTACGCGGCGGTCCTGTCGAACGCGGACGAAGCAGGGGATGAGGCGTTCCTGTTGGCGCAGAATTTGCGCGGGCGCGCGGCCGTGATTTGTGATGGCGATCGTGTAGCAGCAGCGCGATGGGCCAACGAAAATCTCCAGAGCGACGTATGCGTGCTCGACGATGCATTCCAACACCAACGCATTAAACGCCAACTCAACATTCTGACGATCGACGCGACAAATCCGTGGGGGACAGGAAGGCTGCTCCCAGCCGGCAATCTCCGCGAACCATTGAGCGAGTTAAAGCGCGCTGACTACATTGTGATAACACGTGCGGATGCGGCCGACGATGAGTTGCTCACTCAAATCAAACAACGAGCGCCGGAGGTGCCGCTATTCACCTCGCGAATCAGAATAGCCCGAATCAAATCGTTAATCGGAGAAACCCTAATCGATCATAAGATGCCGGCGATGGCATTTTGTGGGGTCGGTAATCCGGACTCTTTCTTTGCGTTACTGCGTCGCGACGGTTGGCAAATCGCGTGTACGCGCGAATTTCGCGATCACCACAACTACACACAAAGCGACGTTGATCGAATAGTCAATGAAGCGCGCAGGTACAACGCCAGTGCGATCCTGACTACGGCCAAAGACGCGGTAAAGCTAAGCAAGTTCGAATTCGGAATTCCCTGCTACGTGATCGACATCTCGGTTGAGATTGACAACGCGCAAGAGTTCCTCAGTCACATCATGCGATCTCTTGTTCCCCGGAATTAAATCAAACCGACTCCTACGGTTCGGGCGGAGAGGCGGTCGCTCTTGCGGTGGGTATCGCTTTAGGTGGGGGCGGCGTGGAATTGTCGGTTCGTCGCGGTGTTGGTCGCGGTGTGGGCGCTTCAT
>CBFHBI010000423.1:0-3915 GCA_965653755.1 uncultured Blastocatellia bacterium | reverse complement strand
ATTAGCAACCGCCACAGGTTGGCCCGCGGCTGGCGGACTAGCGAATTCCAAGGCCTGATAAACATTGGCCCATGCCGAGGCAAATTGCTGTCCACCGAGCGTCGTCATGTAGGGAATGGCGTTCAGGTTTACCTGCTGATACTCGTTACGAATTCTTCGTCCCATGTATCCAACTTCCACCGAAACGTTCCGATGGATTTGTCGTTGGATCGTGAAATCGAAGTTGTCGGTCGAGTTCGGCCGGAAATCAGGATCGAGTGTTTGCGAATCGCCGGCGGTAATTCCGTTGACACCCGGCAGGAATGGCTGCGGCAGCGTAGTCGAAGCCACCGGCAAAGGCGCCGTCAGACCATCGGTACCAATGCGGAATACGTTAAGCGGGTTGACCGGCAGCGGCGCACCCGACGAGGTAAATTGGCAGGCCGATTGTCCGGCAACTGCCGAGGAACAACTAACCGCTTGCAGGATGCCCGGCCCAAGCAACGGCACCAGCACCTGGTTAACGCCGTTCAAGCGGCCGAATACCCGGCCATAGCCGCCACGGATGACTGTGCTGCCTTGACCAAACAGATCAGCCAGCCAGCCTGATTTGAAAGTCGGATTCCAGGCCACCGAGACTCTCGGGCTGAAGCCCTTCTTGAAAGGCGTGTACGGATACCTGATGTGCAGATTCGCCGTGGTTTCATAACCGATCGTCGGATTATAAACCTGGCCGGCGAGCGCAGCAGCCACGCGCTTTTGCAGGTAGTCTTTCGTATGGACCAGACTGCCGTCGGAGTACACAAACGCCACCTGGTTGCCGTTCTTTTCAACCGGCGGAGTCTCATACGTGTACCCCATGCCGTAGCTAAGAGTAAGCGTCGGTTTGATTTTCCACGTGTCCGCCGCATAGAGGTTATAGGTCTTGATGGTGCTCTGTTCGACGCCAAACGTGCCGAGCGGAAGCAAATGCAAGTCCGAGCCGCCGCGGGTGTACATAACCTGCGTCAGTCCGACGAGACCAAGCACCGAGGTAGCCAGATTGGCATATCGGCCTGTTTGCGCGGAGATAATGCTGCTGGGTATGCACGACGCCGTGCCCGTGCCACAACCCTTCGTGAAATCGATTGAGCTTGCCGCGATCTGATAGACGATGGCGTTGTTAATCGATCCACCGTTGTCCGTACGTGTGTGGTAGTCGAAGTTATGCTGCACCAAGCCGCCGAATTGGAAAAGGTGATTGCCTTTCACCCACGTCACGTCATCGCGCAGCATCTTGTCCTGTCCATCCCAAACTCGCTGACGGACACTCTGGTTGTTGACGTTGTAGGGAATGAGCGCGCCGGTGTTCTCCGCGTTGGTAGCAGTTCCAGCAGGCGCAACTTCCAATGCGCCACCCAGGCCGCCAAATTGCGGAGCCGAGCCGGCCGTGCCCCATTGCCACCAGTTCCAGAGATAGCTCGCGCGAAATTCGTTTGTGATGTTCGACTTGAGCGTGCTCGTTAGTCCGAATACCAGCAGTTCGCTAAGTTGCGGACGGGGAGCAGTGGCGTTGTATTGACCTTGGGTGCCTCCGAGAATGCCGCCCACGTCAACCTGATTGCTCGTGCGGTTGAGTAACTTAAACGCTCGGAACGAAGTAAAGAATCGCTCTTTCGGACTGAAGTCATGGTCGATACGGCCGACGTAGTTATTCGAGGTCAGCGGTATCTTCACGGTGCCGAGATAGCCCTGCGTGTTGAATTGATCGCCGGCGTTCGTCGTCGGATCGTTCGGCGACGGCAGGAAATTCCAAAGCTGCGTAATCGTCGAATTCATTCCTTTCAGACGAGGATCGCACGCGGCCCCGCTATAGCTCGACGGACAGGTCGCTGTAGCCCCGGGCAAAGTTACCGTTCGCACAGCATTGCTTCCCGTGAACAGAGGATTACCAACGGTGACTGTGACTGGGCCGGGATTAAGGTTGTATGGGATCCAGTTGTTGCTGGCATCCGGGACCTGAATCACGCCCTTCTTGAATGCATCCGTCGGATACGCACGTTCGAATGTGGCCACCTGCGGAAAGCGGAATCCTTCGTAGGCGGCAAAGATGTAGGTCTTGCCACCAAGTACCTTCCACGGAATCAATGGACCACCGAAGGTGACGCCAAACCGTGAACGGTGACTCGGAAAAATTGGCGTCGACTGCATCACACAATTCGTGTCACCTGAACTCAGCGTCGTGCCCGCGGCGCAAAGACGTTGGTCAGGCGCAGAGCCCTTGGTGAACCTCGTGTGATTTAGCGCCCAGGTCTGCGCACCCCAGATGTTCGGCGCGAAGTAATATCCATAGCCGGAGCCATGGTACTTGTCGGTGCCGCGCTTGGTGACCATTTGAACTTGCGCGCCGGCTGATGAATTAAAGTCAGCGGTTTGTCCAAAGGTGTTCACGCGAAACTCTTCGACTGTTTCGATTGGCGTCGCCACCACACCGGAAGCCATACCGTTGGTCTGGGTACCACTGGCGCCGGTAAAGTTAGTGATGTATCCGCGCGTGTCGCCCGACATATCGTCGGTGTTGTTGCCGCCGTCGATCGTGAACGTGCTCTGATCTTCTACGGCGCCGGCGACGTTGCCGAGCGGCGTGACGCCCGGCTGAAGCGCCATCAGAGTGCTTGCATCGCGACCGAGGTTCGGTAGCAACTCAAGCTGTTTCAGATTGATCGTATTGCCGATGGTTGCGTTGGACGATTGCAGTTCGGAGCCGAGTGGCGATGCGGTTACGACTACCGTCTCCGAAAGCGATCCAACCTCGAGCGTGACATTGACGGTCAAGACGAGGCCGATACTGACTTTCTGTTGGGCCATCTTAGCGGTCTTGAAACCGTTCTTGCTGACGACTATGTCATAGAGTCCCGGGTTTACAACTGGGAAGCTGTATCTGCCCGAGTCGTTAGTCGCAGAGGTTGTCTTGCTGCTGGTAGAAATGTCCGTCAAGGTTACGTCAGCGCCCGGCACCGCGCTACCTTGCGGGTCGGTCACCAAACCGGTGATGCTGCCTGACGATGCTGTTTGCGCGCGAGCGGAGCCGGTGACGAGCATGCATGTAAGCGCGACACAAGCGACCCACCCAACAAAGAACGCGAGTCTTTTCATTAGCGATCCTCCTCGAGATAAATGGAATGCCCCCAGAGCAACCTTGGCTTTAGTAGGACCAAGGCGCTCCCCTGACTGAATGAGACCAAATTGAAGAGATAACCTACGCTCGAAAAATGGCGACTGCTTCGCGTCTTATGAATGAAGCAAGCGTGTCGGACGAAACACAAAAATACCGCGGCAGTATATATACGCCGCGGCGGCGGTCAAGCTTTTTTTCTATATTCTCGTAGTCTTCTATCCAAAACTATGGATTATTACTGGTTGATGGGCTAACTGACCAAAACCGCTCCAAAGCCTTTATTCCCTTTTTAATGGGCGCTTATGTTGAAAGCCGACTGATCGATCTTCTGATTAAAGTCGAAGGCCGTCAGTTTTATTGTCCACTCTGCAAGGAACGTTCCGTTCACTGTATCGACCGACAGCTTGATCGTGTAGATGTGCGGGAGATTCAGTTCACCTTCGGATTTGAATAGCGAGAACTCTTCGATCATTTTATAGCGGCCTTCGCGCTCTTGTACGTTTGAGTACTCAACGCGGCCCATCGGCGCTGGGATGACGCGGTCATACTCAGTCCGCACGTGACGGAAATTCTCAGTCTCAAAATACAGCGAAATCTTTAAGTCTGAACTGGTTCGCGGCGTGTAACGCAACTCATGCAGCGAGCGCCCATCGATCCTCTTGGTGCCGAGGTATTCGACGTTGGCTTGCCGCTGGTCCGCGTCCAGAAGCGGCCAGCTCGAGGAGAGCACACCAGACATCAGCCCTTGTTTGAAGATCGTGTCGTTGCTCATCAAAAAA
>CBFHBI010000422.1:0-3928 GCA_965653755.1 uncultured Blastocatellia bacterium | reverse complement strand
GAATTTTGTGGATATCAGTGCGCTTGGGCATTCCCAGTATTTTATGATGTGGGATGATTATACATGATTGAATTGCAGACGCACTGGCGCGGCGAATTTAATGGACGATCCTTGAAAGTGAGCGTATAGTGCTTCGCTAATCGGGAGCTTTGTCGTCATTAAATTTCGCTCAGGGGACCTGCATGGCCAAAGTTGTACTTGTCAATCCCGCAAACACAACAGTTGGCTATAGCGTGATTACGCCGCGATGGCTGTACGTGATCGCCGGCGCAACTCCTACCGAACTGGTGGGCGATCCAAAAATTATCGATGAGCCAATTACTCCCTTTAATCCTGATGAAATAGAGCCCGGCGATATTGTCGGCGTTGGCATCCACACTGGAAACTTCCGGCCAGGCTACCTCGTCGTGCGCGAAGCGAAGCAGCGCGGCGCGACCGTAATCGCAGGCGGCGTGCACCCTACAATTTTTCCAGACGAGCCGCTCAGGATGGGCGCCGACGCCGTCGTTAAAGGCGGCGGTGATCTGATTTGGCGCAAGGTCGTCGAAGATGCGTTGAGCGGCAAATTGCAAAGCGTGTATGACGGGGGGCGTGTCCCGGGTGAGCAGATGGTCAAGGCGCGGTGGGATTTGCTCGATCCGAATAAGTACCTCATGGGCTCGATCCAAACTGTCGCCGGGTGTCCCGAGAATTGCAGCTTCTGTTCCGTGTGGGTCACCGAAGGCCGGACGCCGCGGCTGCACCTCAACGATCAAATCATCGAAGAAGCCAACGAGCTGCACGCGCTGGGCTTTCGTTACATCTTCTTTGGCGACGACAATTTCACCCCGGCCACGTTTGGCCGCATTGCGCGCGAACGCAACGAAGGCACGCGCAAGCTACTCGAGCAGGTACGCGAAGATCGTATGCGCTTGTTCGACGAATACGATCGCGCCGTGCCGTCTTCGCTGTACGCATTCACCCAGATGACCGCCGAAGTGATCAGCGATGAAGAGTATCTCGACGCGATGTACGACAAGATGCGTCTGCGCGGCGCGCTGATCGGCGTCGAGTCATTCACCGAAGAAGGTTTGAAGATCGCGAACAAAACCTGGAACCCTGTGGGCCAACGAATGGTTGAAGCGATTCAGACAATTCAGAGCCACGGCATCATGGTGCTGGCCTCGATCATTAACGGGCTGGAAACGGATACCGTAGCAACGTTACGAACGATGCGCGAATTCGCGATTGCTTCGAACACCGCGTTCGCCCAGTTTCCGATCTACAGCGTCTTTCCGGGAACCAAGGATTACCACGAGATGATGCAGGACCGGAAGAATCGCGAACGCGACGGCTATATTCCCAAACACAAAGTGCAGATGATCAGTGACAACTTCTGGCTGGAAAGGGATCACGCCGAAGTAAACGTCAAACATCCGACCTTGACCGCTGCCGAGATTGAAAGGGAAGTGCGTGCGAGCTGGCGGAGCTTTTACAGTCTTAGCGCGATTATGAAAAGGACTCGTACCGGACCATTGCGCAACCTCTCTCCGTTCGGCAAGTTCGTCTATGCGATTACTTGTCTGGTCTTCTATACGCTTTATCCCGACGGCATCGCGGCGGACAATGCGCGCAAACGAAAGCTAAGTCTGATCGGCAGGCTGCGCGTTCGGCTTTTGATCTACGTGACCCGTCGCACCAGCGATTGGTTTGGGACTAGATCCAAGCGCCAATCCCGCAAGCTTCCCCAGAAGATTTTTCGCTCAGAACCTGCCTAGGTCGAGCATGGAAGTCAATCGCACGCTAAAACTATGCTTGTTAATCGTCGCGGTCTGCATGGCCACGTCGGTCGCCAACTCACAGACGCCGGCGCCACCACCGCCCGCCGCGGAGTACAACACTTCTGCCTGGAAGACTTTTACCTCGCCGGAAGGTGGTTTCGAAATATCATTTCCTGGCGTGCCCTCTTCGAAAGCCGCGCCGGTTGATACTGATCTGGGTCGGATCGTTTATCACATGAGCAGTACCACTTCGACTGCTGGTGAGTACGCAGTTTCATACGTGGACTTCCCTTTCAGCACGACCGATCCGGCAGCGATCAAGCAAATTTTGGATGGCGCCGTCGCCGAGGTCGTAACCAACGGCGGCACGAAATTGACTGAGTTGGATGTCACCATCGACGGGCATCTGGGCAGAGAGTTTATGCTGCAGCGCGGCGAATGGATTGGCCGTCACTGGGTGTTTTTTGTCGAAGGACGAATGTACGCCGTAATCCTTGCTGTACACCCTGAAGTTGCATTCAAAGACGGTAAACCAAGTTCGGACACAATAGCCCGCACCGATTTTTATAACGACCTCGGCCGCAGATTTTTCGGATCGTTTCGATTCATTGAAAGGAAACCTTCATCTCCCAGTTCTACAACTGCCGAAGAGACCGACGGATTGCTGTCTTCCGTGAGTGAAAAGTCTGACCTGTATCCAGCGAAGGCCGATGCTGCCCAGGAAATCAGCACCGCGCTTCAGCGTGCCGGCGCTGAACACAAACGCGTGCTGCTCGTATTCGGCGCGAACTGGTGTTACGACTGTCATGTTCTGGACCACGCGCTGCACGAAGGTGAAGCCGGAAAGATCGTCGCCGAAAAGTTTCTGCTGGTCCATGTGGATATCGGCGAGGGCGAAAAGAATCCGGAACTCGTAAAGGAATATAAGATTCCGTTGGACAAAGGCGTCCCCGCCGTTGCCGTGCTGGACGAAAACGGCAAGCTGCTTTACAGCAGCGGCGAAGGCGAGTTCGAAGCGGCGCGGAGAATGTTGAAGAAGGATCTGCTGATCTTCCTAAAGCGTTGGCGTCCACTCTGAAAGTGACTGGCTGTATTGAAGCCTCGGTTGTTCTCGGCGGCTTCTTCAAGTCAATATGCATCAAAACGACTCTTCATTAAGATAAACCAATTCTTTTAAGTAGTTCTTTGTAGCGCTTGTCATCTCTAAGACCATCCAGCCTTGGGTCAATCTTGAGGATCACCAACGTTTCGTCCTTATCATGATACGCTCTTTCAAAATGCTGAAAAGCTCGGTCGATCTCACTCATTCCGACATACACGAGAGCGGTTGCGTAGCCACCAATGTATGCGCGTCGGGACAACGACTGCATTTGTTTGAGAACGCTTTGCGCTTCAGTTCGCTTACCTGAGACCGCGTAAAGGTGACCCAAACATCCAAGTATATCGGGATCACCCGCTGACAGTTTTAAGGCGGCGTGGAAAGCCTCGGCCGCCTGCTCGTACAACCCTTTTCTTTCAAAGGGAAGGCCGATCATGTGTCCGATCATGAAATGCTCATCCATGTCGAGCGCCTTGCGAAAGTATTCAATCGATTCATCATACCGGCGGGCGAAGTAAAATGTGGAGGCCAAGTTCGTATGGGGAATGCACGATAAAGGATCCAATTCGAGGGCGAGACGCGCTTGCGAGATTGCAGCATCAAACGATTCCATCATCCGAAGGGAGCTTCCATACCAAAGATGAGCGTAGGAGTAGTTGGGAGAGAGTTTAATTGCTTGCCTGAATTGTTTTTCGGCACCTTTCCAATCCCAGTCGAAAAAAGTCTTGATGCGTCCCAGACTGGCATGAGCCTCTGCAAGGTCCGGATCGATGTCCAGCGCCTTGAGTGCGGCCTCTTTAGCCTTCGGCATGCTTTCCGAGGGCGCGCCGTGGCCAAAGCCACTGAGCATGTGATAGCAGTCGGCTAGCCCAACGAACGCTAAAGCATAATTAGCATCGACCTCGATGGCTTGCTGAAAATAATTCACGGCCTTCTTGATTGTTTCCTTGGTCCGCTTATTCCAAAAGTATCGGCCCTTTAAGTAAAGCTGATAAGCCTGCGATTCGTCAGTGTGACGGCGGGTCAGCCGTCTCTTTTCCTTTCCGCTCAATTTCAATCTGAGTTTTGC
>CBFHBI010000421.1:0-3932 GCA_965653755.1 uncultured Blastocatellia bacterium | reverse complement strand
CATAAAGCCGCGGCGATGGATATCGTGGCGGCCTGCTCGGGCTTCCTGTATGGCTTGACGATTGCGAATCCGATGATTCGCAGCGGCCAGATCAAGTATGCGTTGGTCATTGGCGCCGAGTTGCTGACTCGTTACGTTGATTATACCGATCGATCGACGTGCATCCTGTTCGGCGACGGCGCGGGTGCGGCGATCCTTGGACCCGTTGACGCGAATCACGGAATTCTCGCGGCACGAATTCGCTCCGACGGCCGCTACGAAGAGCAGTTGTACGCGCCGGGCGGCGGCACCAAGGGCGGCTTCACTGCCGAGACGATTGCCCGCGGCGATCATTTTTTCAAGATGAAGGGCAACGAAGTATTCAAAGTTGCGGTCCGCTCGATGACTGAGATTTCACGCAAGGTCCTGTGCGAATCCGGCTTGAAGACCGAGGATGTTGATCTGTTTATTCCGCATCAGGCGAACCAGCGAATTACGGACGCGGTTGCCAACGCGCTCAGTGTGGACGAATCGAAGGTCTTTTCAAATATCGCTCGACACGGCAACACGTCTTCAGCCTCGATTCCAATCGGCTTGGACGAATGTGTCGAGAGAGGACGCATCAAGAAGGACGACATCGTTTTGATGGCGTCCTTCGGCGGGGGCTTCACCTGGGGAAGCGTCGCGATGAGATGGTGATTGGAATTTTCGATTTTCGATTTTTGATTGCCGATTTGTTTCTTTGACTCGGCGTCTTTATCAACAAGGTGCAATCGGCAATCGCAAATCGGCAATCGCAAATCGCCTTTTTATTTCCCGGCCAGGGTTCACAGCATCCGGGCATGGGGAAAGATTTGGCTGAGAATTTTCCGGCCGCCAAACACGTATTTGCAGAAGCTGATGATGCGCTCGGTTTTTCGCTTTCGGAGCTTTGCTTTAACGGCCCGGCTGAGCAGCTGCAGTTGACTGAGAACACCCAGCCGGCGATCTTGACAACGTCGATCGCGGCGCTGCGCGCGATGCAAGTGGAAGGATTTCCAGCGCCGGCTTTCGTTGCCGGGCACAGCCTGGGTGAGTACTCGGCTCTGGTTGCTGCGGACGCGCTCCCGTTGGCAGACGCGGTGCGCACGGTGCGAGCGCGCGGCAGTTACATGCAGGAAGCGGTTCCGGTGGGAACGGGCGCGATGGCTGCGATTCTCGGCGCTGACTTAGCGGTTGTGAAAGGAGCTTGTGCCGACGCCGCGGAAGGTGAAGTTTGCAGTCCGGCAAACATCAATTCTCCGGCACAGATCGTAATCGCGGGCAACGCGGGGGCGGTCGATCGGGCAATTCCGATTTTGAAAGAACGCGGCGCGAAGCGGGCGGTGAAGCTCAACGTCAGCGCCCCTTTTCATTGTGCGCTGATGAAGCCGGCGCAGGATCGGCTGGCGGCTGATCTGGAAAAGATTAGGTTTAGCGATCTCAACCAGCCGCTGGTAACAAACGTGGACGCGAGCCCGATTTATAAAGGCGCTGACGTGCGCGACTCGCTGACTCGACAGGTTTCAATCCCGGTTCGCTGGCTAGAGTCAGTTGAATTTTTGATCTATCAGGGTGTACAAAACTTTGTTGAGATTGGACCCGGGAAAGTTCTAAGCGGTTTGGTGCGCCAGATTGATCGCAGCGTAAGTTGCGTGAACGTCGAGGACGCGGCTAGTTTACGCTCTGCGCGCGGAGTGGTGGCGATTTAAGTGCGACAAACTTTCAGTTCGTCGCCTGGTTGAATTTTAGGTTTTCATAAATCGGCAAACTGAAGTTCGTCAGACTTTGCCAGACATAGAGGAGCAAACGAATGCCCGATCAAGAGATCGAAGCTAAAGTAAAACAGATCATCGTCGATGAGCTCGGCGTCGATGAAAATGAAGTCACGCCGAATGCTCGGTTCATCGACGACCTTGGCGCCGACTCGCTCGATACCGTCGAGTTGGTCATGCGCTTCGAGGAGGAATTCGGCATCGAAATTCCCGACGAGGACGCTGAAAAAATCCAGAGCGTGCGCGACGCGTACAACTACATCGATCAGCACAATGGCAAGTGAAGGTGTAGGGGCACGTTTGTCTCTTGCCCGCCGTCGATGATCCGCAACGCGGGCAGGGACGCGCCTTGCCCGTACATTCTCTGATGGAGATTTCCGATTTGAAGCGTCGTGTAGTTGTTACTGGTCTGGGTCTGGTTACTCCCGTCGGTAATTCAGTCGAAGTCACCTGGTCCGCGCTCGCCGCAGGTCAGAGTGGCGCGGACTATATCAAAAAATTTGACGCCGAAAAGTTTCCCGTTCGGTTTGCCTGCGAAGTTAAAGACTTCAATCCGCTGGACTACGTCGAAAAGAAGGAAGCGCGCAAGATGGGCGCTTTCATTCAATATGCGATCGCGGCGTCTCAAGAAGCGGTCGATAACAGCGGAATAAAGATCACGGACGACATTGCCGAAAGCGTCGGCACCTACATCAGCAGCGGCATCGGCGATTTCTGGGCCATCGAGCGCGAGCACGAGAAGCTCTTTAAAGATGGACCGGGCCGCGTCTCACCATTCTTTATTCCTTCGTCGATCGTCAATCTCGCTTCCGGCCAGGTTTCAATTCGCCACAACGCGAAAGGGCCGAACTCGGCAACCGCCACCGCGTGTTCTGCGGGCGCTCATGCAATCGGCGACAGCTTCAAGATCATTCAGCGCGGCGATGCCGACGCAATGATTTGCGGCGGCGCTGAATCAGCCATCACGCCGATGAGCGTGGCCGGCTTTGCTGCTTTGCGCGCATTGTCAACGCGCAACGATGATCCGCAACACGCTTCCCGGCCTTTTGAATTGCATCGCGATGGATTTGTGATTGGCGAAGGCGCGGGCATCATGATTCTCGAAGAGTTGGAATTTGCGAAACGCCGCGGCGCGCGCATCTACGCGGAGGTGGTTGGCTATGGCATGACCGGCGACGCGTTTCACATCACGATGCCCGATCAAACCGGCTCCGGCGCGGTGCGCGTAATGCAGAAGGCGCTTGACGATGCGGGAGTTAAACCCGAACAGGTCGATTACATCAACGCGCATGGGACCTCGACTCCTTACAACGATAAATTCGAGACGATGGCGATCAAGAAGACGTTCGGCGAGCGGGCCCAACAGATAGCGATTAGCTCGACGAAGTCGATGACCGGTCATCTGTTGGGCGCGGCGGGCGGAGTCGAAGGCGTCTTCTCGGTGCTGTCGATCGATCGAAATCTATTGCTGCCGACGATCAATTATGAACAGCCCGATCCGGAATGTGATCTCGATTACATCCCGAACCAGGCGCGCGAGGCTAAGATTAATTACGCGCTGTCCAATAGTTTTGGTTTCGGCGGGACGAACGCAGCATTGCTGTTTAAGAGATTCGAAGCAGATTGATTCATCGATCCATTGAGTCATTGACTCATTGAAAGAGCGAAACGAACAATTGAATCAATGAGTAAATGAATCAATGAATCAATCATGAAGATTCTCGTTCTCATGAAGCAGGTCGCGAATAAGGACGCGATTCTGCGCATCAACAAAGACTCGACCTGGATCGAGGAAGCGGATCTGTCGTTCGAAGTTAACGAGTCGGACGGCTACGCGCTCGAAGAAGCGCTGCGCATCAAGGAAAAAGTCGGCGGCGAAGTCGTCGTCGTTTCGATGGGACCGCAGCGTGCTAAGAGCGTCATCAAGGACGCCTTGGCGCGTGGCGCCGATCGCGCGATTCATGTCGTTGGCGACAACGTCGTGCATCTTTCGCCCTTCGCGGCCGCTGCGGTTTTGGCTGGAGCCATTCGCGATGAGAACGCCGATCTCGTGATGACGGGTTTGCAGTCGGATGACTATGGCTACGCGCAAACCGGGGTTATTCTCGCTGAGATTCTGGGACTGCCGCACGCGACCATCGTCATCGAAGTTGATGCGAG
>CBFHBI010000420.1:0-3934 GCA_965653755.1 uncultured Blastocatellia bacterium | reverse complement strand
ATGTTTTATTCAAATCGGGCCCACGTGGGGGGGTCCAGGTGTGTAATTTGATGGAGGCCACCCGTGTGGCTAATACCACACAACTCCGCCGAGAGACCATCGTTCTTCTATAAACATTTCGTGCCTACGGCACGTTCACCACGATCTAACATGAATACAAAGCGATCACCTGAACAACTACGCAGCCATCGCTGGTTCAGCGGCGAGAGCCTGCGCGCTTTCACTCATCGCTCGCGCGCCAAGCAGATGGGCTATGCGCTTGATGACTTCGCCGGCAAACCGGTCATCGGGATCATCAACACCTGGAGCGATTCTCACGACCTGTCACAGTCACTTTCGCACGCGCGCCGAAGAAGTTAAGCGCGGCGTTTGGCAAGCCGGAGGATTTCCGGTTGAGTTGCCGGCGATGCCGGTCAACGAAACGTTCATGAAGCCCAGCCCGATGATGTACCGAAATTTTCTGGCGATGGAAACCGAAGAGCTGTTGCGCAGCCAGCCGATCGACGGCGCAGTCTTGATGGGCGGCTGCGACAAAACCACGCCGGGACTCTTAATGGGCGCGATCAGCATGAACCTTCCGGCGATCTATCTGCCTGCTGGTCCAATGCTGCGCGGAAACTGGAACGGTCAAGTGCTCGGCAGCGGCAGCGATGTTTGGAAATATTGGGACGAGAAGCGCGCGGGCCGCATCAGCGACTGTGAATGGTCTGAAATGGAAGACGGCATCGCGCGATCTCCCGGTCACTGCATGACCATGGGAACTGCGTCAACGATGACTTCTTTGGCCGAAGTGCTGGGGATGACGTCGCCCGGCGCATCTTCTATCCCGGCCGTTGACGCAAATCACTCGCGCATGGCGACCGCATGTGGGCGCCGCATCGTCGAGATGGTTTGGCAGGATTTGAAGCCCAGTGACATTCTCACAACAGCATCTTTTGAAAATGCCATTACTGCCGACATGGCCATCGGCGGATCGACAAACGCGATCATTCACCTGGTGGCTCTCGCGGGCCGCGCGGGAATAAGACTCGATCTAAAAAAGTTTGACGACATTTCGCAACGTACGCCGATGATTGCGAACCTGCGGCCTTCAGGTCAGTTCCTGATGGAAGATTTCTACTATGCGGGCGGGTTGCGTTCGCTCCTGAGACAGATTGGCGAGTTGCTGAATCTCGAAGCCGCCACGGTTTCGGGTGCAACCCTGGGCGAGAACATCGCATCGGCCAAGCTTTCGAACCCCGAGGTCATTCGCTCGATGAGCAATCCCGTCAACGCCAGCGGCGGCACCGCGATTCTTTACGGCAGTCTCGCGCCCGACGGCGCAGTGATCAAGCCGACGGCCGCCGAGCCGAGACTGCTCAATCACGTTGGGCGCGCGATTGTCTTCGGCAACTATAATGAAATACTGGAACGCATCGACGATGACCAGCTCGACGTGGATGAAAACTCAGTGCTGGTCCTGCAGAACGCTGGACCGCTCGGAGGTCCCGGTATGCCGGAATGGGGCATGCTGCCAATCCCCAAGAAGCTTTTGCAAAAGGGCGTGCGCGACATGGTGCGCATCTCTGACGCGCGCATGAGCGGCACTTCCTACGGTGCTTGTGTCTTGCATGTATCGCCAGAGTCTTTCATCGGCGGACCGCTGGCGTTCGTGCGCACCGGCGACCTGATCGAACTTAGCGTGACGAAACGGAAACTTGATCTACTCGTTGACCACAACGAATTAGCGCGTCGTCGCGAAGCGTGGAACCCTCCGTCTCCACAGTACGCGCGCGGGTTTGGCGCAATTTACACGGCGCACGTAACTCAGGCGCACCTTGGATGCGACTTCGATTTCATGCAAGGCCCAGATGAAACGCCAGAACCTGAGATTCACTAGATGAAGCGACTTGGCTGGGGTTTGATTGGATGCGGCGACATCGCGCAAAAGCGCGTAGCGCCAGCGATCCGCGATCTTGAAAACTGTGAACTGGTCGCCGTAAGTCGTCAGCGCGCAGAACTCGCGCGAGCGTTCGCCGAAGAATTCAGCGCCCGAAAGCACTACGCGGACTGGCGGGATCTGTTGAAGGATCAAGAAGTCGCGGCTGTCTATATCGCCACACCCGTCGACCTGCATGCGCCGCAGACAATCGCCGCCGCGGAAGCAGGTAAGCATGTGCTGTGCGAGAAGCCGTTGGCCCTGAACGTCGCCGAATGCGATCGCATGATCGCCGCGGCGCGCGCCAATAGAGTGAAACTCGGCGTCGCCTATTACCGCCATTTCTATCCGGTGATCGAACGGGCGAAACAGATCATCGCATCCGGCAAAATCGGTCAGCCAGTGCTCGCCCAAGTCAACGCATTCGAACATTTCGATCCCGCGCCCGGCCATCCGCGTTCATGGCTGCTAACCAAAACTCGATCGGGCGGAGGGCCAATGTTCGATTTCGGCTGCCATCGCATCGAAGTGCTCGCGAATCTCCTTGGCCCCATCAGCAAGACTCGTGCGCTGACAGCCAATGTGGCTTTCAAACGCGAAGTCGAAGACACGGCCAGTGCGTTATTTCAGTTCGAGAATGGGTGCTGCGCCGTTCTCTCAGTCACGCATGCTGCTGCCGAGCCACAAGACACGCTGGAGATTTTCGGCTCACGCGGCTCGATTCATATTTCGAATTTGAATCAGGGCATCATTCGAGTCGTTTCCAGCGATGGAGAGGTCTGCGAGGAGTTCGCGCCCGATGCAAATCTGCACGCGCCTCTAATCTGTGATTTCGCCGATGCGGTGCTCAACGATCGCAACTCTGCGGTCACCGGTGAAGTCGGGCGAATGGTTGCCATGATCGAAGAAGAAATTTATCGATCGTGAGTTGATTCTGCGCGCACAATCTTATGCCGAGAAACCTCTCTCCGAAAATGACCGTGCAAGAGTTCGAGAATGGTTATTGGTATGCCGTTGAGCTGAAGGAGTTCGGTTGTGAGATCGGCATTCCGGAAGCGATGAAGCTGCGCAAGGACGAACTCGAACGGGCGATCGTAAAGTTTCTTCGGTCAGGTAAATGCGAAGTCCCGACGAAGCGCGTTTTGCGCAAGACGGGTGTCAAAGATCTCGAACGAGGCTTGAGTTTGGAGCTGCGCATCGAGCACTACACCAGCAATCGCGAGACAAAGAACTTCATAATTCAGCAAGCTAAAAAGCTGGCTCCCGATGTCCGCCAGAAATCCGGCGTGTGGTATCGACTGAATCGTTGGCGCGAAGAGCAGATGACCAATGGCAAGCGGCCTACGTATGGCGACCTCATTCGCCAGTACATCGCGCTCAACCAGATCGCCAAGTTCGAGAAAATTCCGCAGGATCGTTATATCAATTTTGTCGCCGAGTTCCTCGCCCACGAGCAGGCGGCCACGCGCGCCGATGCGATCGCGGCCTGGACCGACCTCAAAACGATGACAGTTCCGAAGAACTATGCTTCATGGGTGAAGGCTCGAAAGTCCCGGATGAAGGCGAAGTGAGGACAAGGTGACGGACAAATCTCTTCAACCTAAAATCGGCTGACAGCGTTTTCGTAACCCTAAATTGCCCGTTGGTGCTTATCGGGAGCAGTAAGTTTCAAAAATCGTGATTAGGAATTTCGTCTAAGAGGAATTCTTATTGCGACTCAGCAACACGACATCATTGGCAAATCGTCCATGTGAGATGGCCAGTTGTTTGCCGTCGCGGGACCAGGCAATCCAATAAATCAGATCAGGCGCGAGGTTTAGGATCTGCCGTGGGGATCCGCCATTAACTGGTTGGACCCAGAGAGCGCCACCCCTTTTCTTATCCTCAGGGAATTGCCCATACGCAAGATTCTCGCCGTCAGGCGTCCAGCGCAGGAAGTAGCTCGGCTCGATGTCAAAATAGGTTGCACTCGAGCCAGCGGCCAAAGAGCGCACAACGACCCGCGTCGTGTGTTTA
>CBFHBI010000419.1:0-3939 GCA_965653755.1 uncultured Blastocatellia bacterium | reverse complement strand
TTTGGTCAAGGACATGCAGAAGATTACTGATGCGGCCCGCGGCAAATGGATGTCGAACTTGATGATGGGTCTGGCCTTGTTAAAGCATTATCGTCCGCAGAACGCGCCGTCGCAATTTAATCTGTACGAGCTATTCAAGAAATTCGACAAATCGTTTGGCTTGACGGGCAAGGACTACGGCAAGGTGAGCGGCGATCGTAGTACGGAAGACATTGCGAAGCGCCGCGCGGATCGTTGGAACTTCCTCTTCATTGCCGGCATGTGGTTTCAGGATTTATTCAACTACGACTTTCGACGTACGGAGATGTGCATCATCCCTTACGGCACGCAGGAAGGCGAGATCAGCTTCTGTGCTTACAACACGGGCATCGGCTGGCGCAATATCATCGAGCACATGCACCAGAATGCGACCGTGGCCAAGTGGTATGAAGAACATGGCCGTCATGAAATCTTCGCCGGTGGCAAGGATGTGCCGCTTGCCGATGCGACGCACAATTTGAAGCTTAACGAAATCGACCTGACGCGTCCGAACAAGCCCGAAATGAAAGGGCCAAAGACGGCGCACGAAGAAATGGTGATGATGCGTAAGCTTTATAACGAGATGGTGCTGAAGCAACAGGCAATCAAAACCGACAACGGCGACAAGCCAGTTCTGATCCAGGGTTTGGGCCGCAAGAACGAAGTCGCAGTTGCTTCCGTCTAACTGAATTGATTTGAATCGACCCTGCGAAGCGTTCACTGGCATCGCAGGGTCGTGTTTTGTCCGCTTGACCTTAGGTTGTGCGGGCATGTTAAATAGAAGCTCAAGCGAATTTGAATCTTGAAGTGGAGATATAAATGGCAGTAGTTACAGTTAATCAAGGTGAATCGATCGAGAGCGCCTTGCGTCGATTCAAACGGAAGGTGATGACCGAAGAGATCATCAAGGACGCCAAGAAGCATGCGTTCTTTATGCCTCCCGGTCAGAAGGCGAAGCTGAAATCAGCCCTCGCTCGCAAGCGCAACAAAAAGAAGGGCCGCCCCAGGCCACGCCCCGTCGCTGCCAAGTCCTAGTCGTACTGTCGCAGACGAGGCTCACTCGGTTTTTAATCGCGAAAACTGAATCGGCCCGCAGAGCTTGCGAATCAAGCGAGCGTCAGCGTGTGACGCGGCGCGGTAAGAAGAGATGACGCGGATTCTACTCACCAACGACGATGGCATTCATTCCGCCGGCCTGCAAGCGCTAGAGCGCGCGTTGCGTGAAGTCGGCGACGTGTTCGTGATCGCGCCGGCGGCGGAGATGAGCGGCGCATCGCACAGTCTCACTCTCTCGCGTCCTCTTCGCATTCGGCAAATCGATGAACGCCATTGGACTGTAGATGGCACGCCCACCGATTGCGTGACGCTCGCGTTGCACAAGATCCTGAATGAGGATGAACTGCCGCATGTGTGCGTCTCGGGGATCAATCACGGCGGGAACTTGGGCGACGACGCCACGTACTCAGGCACTGTCGCGGGCGCGTTGGAAGCAACCATTCTGGGCGTACCGGGAATTGCGATCAGCCTGGTGGCTCGGGATCATTTCAATTTTGCCGAAGCAGCACGGTTTGCTCTGCTGGCGGTGAGGAAGATTCTCGTGGAAGGTTTGCCGGAAGGCACCCTGTTGAATGTCAACGTTCCTAACGCGGATATCAAAGGCGTCAAGGTTACTCGGCAGGGAATCAAGAATGCGCGCCCGGTGATCACCGAACATATCGATCCGCGCGGCAAGCCTTACTTCTGGATTGGCGAACAGTATTACCGTTCGAATGCCGAAGACGGCACGGATTATCGGGCCATCGAAGAAGGCTATATGTCCGTGACCCCGTTGAAGAGCGACATGACGGACCACGGCGCTTTGACTCAAATCGGTTCCTGGAATTACTTGCTGAATTCGGAACTCCTGCCGACTTAATCCGCGAATCAGTTGACTTCGACAACTTCACGACCAAACACGCTTTCGCTCGAACAAAGAATTCCGCGCGACCGCATGGTTGATCGTCTGCGAAACCATTACGGCATCAGAGACGAGCAAGTGCTGGAAGCAATGCGTGCAGTTCCCCGGCATTTCTTTGTGACCGAAGCTTTGCGTGGCCGGGCCTATGACGATAATGCTTTGCCAATAAATTTCAACCAAACAATTTCTCAGCCTTTCATCGTTGCTCGTATGACTGAGTTGCTTGAGATCGATAAGCAAAGCCGAGTCTTAGAGATCGGCGCGGGCTCGGGTTATCAGACCGCGATACTGGCGAAGCTCGCGTCGCAAGTTTATGCCATCGAACGGATTGGCGAGTTGGCGCGTGAGGCGCAAACGCGGATACGCGAACTCGGCCTTTATAACGCAACGGTAAAAACGTTTGACGGGACGTTGGGTTGGAGCGCGCATGGTCCATACGATGCGATCCTGGTCGCCGCCGGCGGTCCGCGCATTCCCGACCCGTTGGTGGCCCAATTGAAAACCGGCGGACGACTAGTGATTCCAATCGGCCAGACACGCGAATCGCAGAAGCTGTTTCGGGTGATAAACACCGCCAGTGGATACAGAACCGAAGAGCACGGCAGTTGCCAGTTCGTGCCGCTGATTGGACAACATGGTTGGGAGAAGAAGTGAAGACAGATATCACATGTCCGATGTCGGAGATCAAAGATCAGAAATCCTGGGAACGGGTCATCGAAGATACTGACATTTGAAATCTGACCTCTAACATCTGCTTTTATGATTGGTCGCATCATCGAAATCATCTCAGCTTTCATCGTCGCGACGATCTCCGCGCTCGGTTATGGCGGCATCGTTCTGCTGATGGCGATCGAATCGGCGTGTGTTCCTTTGCCGTCCGAAATCATCATGCCGTTTTCCGGCTATTTGGTTTACACGGGACGCTTCAACATATGGCTCGTGAGTATTGCCGGCGCCTGCGGCTGTGTCGTCGGTTCGCTCGTCGCTTACTGGGTTGGCATGTACGGTGGCCGCCCCTTAATTGAAAAGTACGGCAGGTATTTGCTGATCTCGCATCACGATTTGAACCTTGCCGATCGCTGGTTCGATCGCTTCGGTGACGTCATCGTCTTCGTTAGCCGCCTGCTGCCGGCGATTCGGACCTTTATCGCGTTTCCCGCCGGCGTGGCCCGGATGAATCTGAAAAAGTTCATCATATACACCTTTGCAGGATCATTGCCATGGTGTTTGGGCTTGGCGTATGTCGGTCAGAAACTCGGCGAGCAGTGGGACAAAGATCCCAGACTGAAAACACTGTTCCATCGCTTCGACTTCGTTATCGGAATCCTGATCGTGCTGGCGGCTACGTGGTGGATTTGGCGACATCTCAAGCATTCGAAGAACCGAGAAGTAAAGGCAGAGAGTTAGGTATGTTCAGAGCAGCATGATCTGGAATCAAGATCCAAAATCGATCGGCTAAGGCTTTCAAAAAACTTCGGCTCTTAGCCCTTTGCTCTTTGCGTGCGCTATCGTGTTATCATCCGTCAACAAATCGGGGCGTGGCTCAGCCTGGTAGAGCGCACGGTTCGGGACCGTGAGGTCGGAGGTTCGAATCCTCTCGCCCCGACCAGTTAAATCAAGCATTTACGGCTGTCCCGGTGGGTGGCCGTTTTTTGCATCGGGTTTATTTTTTGTGTCCACCTTCCAGGAAACTCACCTCTCCGGATGAGTCCGGTTTGCGCGGAGCTGTCTCGCTCTACTTACGACTCCAAAAATAGTTGTTGACTCGCTTCAACATCGGATGTAAGGTTGGCGCACCTCGCAAGTGTAAGTCTTTTGTTTTTGGGCTACCCTCTCGAGCTGCATTGTTAGCACTTCTCAGGGCAGTCCTCACGGGCCGAATTCTCAAACCAACATCTAGTTTGGTAATCAATTTCGGTCATCAGTGATCGTTGGATCTGTGCGCTAGCGCTGACGCGTTCTCC
>CBFHBI010000418.1:0-3947 GCA_965653755.1 uncultured Blastocatellia bacterium | reverse complement strand
TTAAGCCGGCTTCGCGAAGGGCGCGAACGGCGCCAATCGCCGACGTGTCATTATAAGCACACAGCGCCGTAAAAGGTTTGTTCCTCGCGAGCAGCTTCTTCGTGAACTCGTAGCCGTCTTCAGGCACGATCTCTTCAGTCACAAGCTGGATCATTCGATCGCTTTTGATTGGTATATTCAGTTCGCGGCTTACGCGATGAAGCGCAACCCAGCGATCCTCTGAGTCTGGACTGGTCGCGTGGCCCTTCAACACGGCGATCTCCTTGTGGCCCAGGTTTCTGAGGTGCGTCAGGATCATCCTGGCGGCGGTCTCATGGTTGATAGCGAGATTAGTCACACCATCAACCTGCCGGCGACCGGCGACCGCGACTGTAGGAAGGCCCGGAGGCTCGGTAATTGTCGTGTTGACAGTGATGAAGCCTTCGACACCTCTCTCCAGGAGCAGATTGGAATAGGTTTTCAGGAGGTTCTGTTTGTGACGATAAGAGACCATGAGGATGAAATAGCCTCGCGACTGCAAGTAACGCTCGATGCCGCTAATGATGCCCCCGCCAAAAGGGTCACTAATCTCTTCGGAGATCACGCCGATGGTGGATGTGCGCTGCACGCGGAGTGAGCGCGCCAAAAAGTGAGGGCGATAATTCAGTTCGCGCGCGGCTGCCAGAATCCGCTCCTTCGTGTGCTGCGGCACCGTGAGAGCGGCCGGCGAATTATTGAGCACGGAGGAAACAGTGCCGGTTCTTAGGCCGACTCGCTCAGCGACCATCTTTAGGGTCACTCGGTCTTTCCGGTCATCGTTCTGGCTTCGAGTTTTCATCCCTTTAATCAATTAGGATGTGTCCGTTGGTACGCTTTGCCTCAAAAGTCATCCTGCGGCGATGTAAGCGACAGGTTTTACCGCCGCAGCGCGGCGGAATGTTTATAGAAACTGAGTTCCTTGTTTTGTTTCTTTTCGGATTGAGCAAAATGCTCCGCATTTTGCTCAATCCGATGACAATCGAAATCGCACCATGAACTATAAACATCCCGCGCCTACGGCGCGGTCGTCAATCCAGACAACATGCAAGCACCGATCGATACTTTTGAGGCAAAGCTCCGTTTGTATACCGTAGGACGCCTCGCAGATATCGCAGGTTTCTTAGAATCTCTCGAATGGCGCTAAACGATGTGCGCTCACTTCAGGATTTCAAATCCCGGATATTTTCCGCACGTCGCGCACGCGCCAGCCGTCGTCTGTCCGAGTAAACGTCACTTGAATGGATTCGACGGTAACGACTAATAACTTCTGCCCATCCTGGCGCACTTGGACTTTTCCGATCGCCGGAGATTCTCGTGCGCGCGGCTGTAACACGGTGACCAGAGCGTGTTCACTCGCCGGCATTGCAGTTTTTAGACTTAGCGCGGTGACCGGCTTGATCCATCCTGCGGGAGTTTCCAGCGAGCCGGCGACTTCAACATTCGGCGTGACTACATCCAAAGCCGCCGGCCCTTGTTCGAAGATCCAATGTCCAGGCGTAGGTTCAGTCACCTTGCCGTAAGTATGAAATCGCAGTTCGGCTGTTTGTGGCTCGGGAGTTTCGATTTCGTCAAGCAGAATCCAAAAACGTTTTTCTATCAAGATCGCATGACGACGCACTCGCGTCGTGCCGACTTCGTAAGCGCCATCGGCGACGCCGATCAACTCTTCAAAGCCGTCGCCTTTGAATGGCCCCAACAACTTGCCTTGCTTGCCGGCGACTTGACCCTTGCCGCCAATCAAAACCGAATTGTGTCCGGCAGTGGTGATCTCATAGTAGCTGGAACGCTTGGCCGAAAAATAATCAGCCGGATATGGACGACTGCCAAGTTCGACCGCGAGCATCGTGTCGCCGTAAGCAACGCTGACGTGATTCAGATCGAGATGCGTGTGATTGGCCGCCAACGAACCGTTTTTGAATGCGAGAAAGAATGGCGGGTCCGGTTGGCTTGGCGTCATCATTCCCCAACCGATCGAGGGAAAGACATAAACCGAATCGAGTTGCGGTTTGTAATTGCGTTGGGCCTCGGGCAACCAGGTCTCATCCACCGGACGCCACAGTAGCCCGAACGCTTCCTGAGGCCAGCCGCCGGCGCGGACGGCGGGCAGCGGCGCGCGATCGCGAAACCAGATGAGTGCCGGATCACGGTAAGTGCGTCCGAGCAGATAAAAAATTGGATCACCCGCGCGGTAGGTCGAGTCGCCGAAACTCGCGCTCAATTTCGTTCCCGGGTTGAAGACAATCGGAAAGTAACCTGTCCGTCTTGCGCCCGGCAACTGAAATCGTTCTGCTCCGCCAGGCTTCCCGGTTCGTCGCAGCGCTTCAGCCGCGATAAAGGCGTAGCGGAAACCGTAATCCCAATAGCCTGTGCCCTCGTCCCAACCACCGTCGGCAGCCAGATGATTCCAGAAATGATCCATCGCTGGCACCGCGACCTTCAAGACCGGAGCCGACAATTCGCTCTCGCCTTCGAGCGCCAGCGCCAACACCGCAGCGCCGCCGGTGCAGACCGGATTCCAATTATGATGGGCCGTAAAATAGAACGGCGGCCGTGCTGTGTTGGCAGCTTGTAGGTACGCGCTCAAGCCGCGGCGCTCCACTCCTTCACGCAGTTTCTGGCGCTCATCAGAAGTGAGATCGTTGTAAAGCCAATCCCAGGCCAAACCGAAGGTGAGACAAGTCTCGCCATTCATCAGATCGAACGGAGGTTGATGCGCAGTGTCCACCCAGATGCGCCAATCGTTGATCGCGTGCATCAGTTCAGCAACCGCGGCATCGCGATATTTTTTCTGACCGGTCAACGTAAAGGCCATGCAATAAGTCATGACTCGGCCCTGCAAGAATCGGGCGCATTGCAGACCCTTCGCCTCTCCCGGCGGATCAGGTTCACCGCGCTTGGTGATCGAAGGAATAAGCGGAGGCGCCGTCAGTTGCCAGTCGGCGCGCTCCAGTAAACGCGTCACCGCGGGCTGAAAGATTGGAAGTGTCGCGCGCCTTTTGATTTCTGGTAGATCGGTTTGGCTGAATAATAAGCGTGGATGGGTGGGCGGTGTGTCGACGTTGGCAGCAGTTTTGTTATCGGTGAGATTAATAGCCAGGGAGTTGAGCACCAGAATCAAAAGAGTGCCCACACCGAGTGCGTAGTGACATGCTTGACGCATCAACGTCTCCGAAAGTCCGCGGAGCGGACGGTAGCATAAAGCCTGGGGTGGAGCGCAGCGGAACCCCAGGTAAGCGACCAAGAATTGAAGTCAGCCCGCGAAGCGGGCGGAAGCCGTATATTGCGCGTCATGCTTGAGAATATCTGTCGATCATCGATTTACCACGCCGCTATCGCCCGCTCCGCGGGTTTGAATCATTTCAACGACGCATTCCTGGGGTTCCGCTGCGCTCCACCCCAGGCTTTATGCTGCCGTCCGCTCCGCGGACTAGGCGAGTCGCTATCGCGCTTGCGCGGCTAGCTCGCGATAGAACTGCTGGAGAATGTAGAACGCTTTTTTGCGCTCGCCATTTTCAGAAATCAGTCCTTTGCGATTGAAACCATCCTGAAGCCGCGGCAGGTTTCGATGCGGCGAGCGAAAGTCTTTCAGGATCCAAGGACTCGTGCCGCGCAGGAATGGGATCTTGCGGAGCGCGGCAATCTGATGCTTATAAATCTCTTCCTGATTCTCTTCGGTCCATCTTTGCGTCACCGGGCCGTGCAAGCCGTATTTGGCTTCGCCGCCAAACTCGCTGGCGATCATCGGCTTGTTGTAGGGTGTGGCCCAGGTCGTGATATCCAAATCCGTAGGCACTCCTTCATACCAGCCAATGTATTGATTAACTCCGAAGACATCCAGGTCGGCGATGAGCGGATCGTCGAAGACTTTCTTATGGGGCACGGACGAATTGGTTTGATTCGTCGCCGAGGTAATCAAACGCGTCGGATCC